>CAZHJO010000097.1:0-8436 GCA_964532755.1 uncultured Maribacter sp.
CCTAGCAGGGAAAACCTTAGTATTGTTCAATACCATTACATCACCTTCATCAAAATAATCGATTAAGTCTTTGAACATTCTATGTTCAATTTTTCCAGTTTCCCTATGGATGACCATTAGCTTGGATTCATCCCTGTTTTCTGCAGGATACTCGGCCAACAAATCATTTGGAAGTTCAAAATTGAAGTGTGATAATTTCATATGGAAATAATTATTGTGTTTTTATTAGCAAATTTTGCGGCTGCAAATATACAATCTCTATATAGGGGATGTCAAGTAAATCAATGATTAAATGAGAATTATTATTCTTGGAGTCGAAAACCCAATTTTTTGAGGTCTCCCCAAAAATCAGGATAAGATTTAGAAACCACCTCGGCATCATTTATGCTAAAGGAGGCTTTTAAAGCCAAAGGAGCGAAAGCCATTGCCATTCTATGATCATTATAGGTAGCGATGGTAGCTTCTGATTTTAATACGGGGATAGGTTTGAGCAACAACGATTCATCGGTTACGACAACTTTTGCACCGAATTTGGAAAGTTCAGTATACATGGCCAACAATCTATCGGTTTCCTTGATTTTCAACGTATGCAATCCTGTAAGTTCACAACCCATTCCCAATCCTAAACAGGTTACTGCCATGGTCTGTGCAATATCCGGCGCATTTGACAAATCACATTCCAGTGATTCAAGCTCACATTGCCGTGCCTTTTTCAATACAATTTCATTATTCGAAAACAAGGTCTCCACCCCAAAATCCGAATAGATATCAGCCAGAACACTATCTCCTTGCAAGCTGTTTTCTTTATAGGCCCTTAGTCTTATTTCGGAACCCATTTCACTCAAGGCAACTATGCTATAAAAATAGGAAGCGGAACTCCAATCAGATTCCACAATCAACGTTTTGTGATCAATAGCTTCTTTATGGGAAACCTTGATATGGTTACCTACAAATGAAGTTTCAACACCAATTTGGTTCAACAAGGCCAAAGTCATTTTTATATAGGGAACAGAGGTGATTTTACCAACCAAAGTAAGCTCCAGCCCATTTTCCAGACTGGGAGCAATAAGCAGTAATGAGGAAATGTATTGACTGCTAATATCCGCAGGTAAGCTAACCTTACTCTTAGTCAACTTCTTTCCCTTTATTTTGATTGGCGGATATCCCTTATTTTTCACATATTCGATATCCGCTCCTAAATTTCGTAACGCTTCGACCAGCACTTTTACTGGTCGCTCGGTCATTCTTTTAGAACCTGTCAAAACTACATTCTTTCCCTCTTGAGAAGCAAAATAGCTCGTTAAGAAACGCATCGCGGTACCCGCATGATGAATATCGATCTCCCCGCTCGACATCCCAAGCCCTTTTTGCATCACCACCGCATCATCAGAATTTGAGATGTTATGTATAGAAATATTAGGGTACAAGGCCTGTAGCAGCAAGGAACGGTTAGTCTCGCTTTTAGAGCCCGTTATTTCTATACGGGATTTTAATACATTATTGGATGGTCCAGACAGGTGTAACTTCAAGTTAGATAGGTTTAAGCAAAGCGCAAATATAACACTATTTGAGTTTTTGATTGCTTTGGTGCCTATCGTGGTCCCTTTTGGATTTTAGGGCCAATTTTTTATCGAATGCCTCTTCAAGATTTATCCCGGTTTGGTTCGCCAAACAGAGCACAACGAAGAGCACATCGGCAAGTTCTTCACCTAGATCCTTATCGCGATCAGACTCTTTTTCGCTCTGCTCTCCATATCTACGGGCAATAATACGGGCTACTTCACCCACTTCCTCAGTAAGCTGTGCCATATTGGTCAGCTCATTAAAATAACGGACCCCATGTACTTTGATCCAATTATCTACCTCCTGTTGCGCTTTCTGTATTCCCATTATTCCTTATTTTTTGTATCAATACTAATAGTCACAGGGCCATCATTCATTATTTCAACTTTCATATCGGCCCCAAACAACCCTGTACCTACTTTTTTTCCGAGATCAACCTCGATTTGGTCTACAAAATCCTCATACGCTGGAATCGCGATTTCAGGTTTGGCAGCTTTTATATATGAGGGTCTATTTCCTTTTTTTATTGAGGCATGTAATGTAAACTGACTTACGACAATGGCATCCCCGTTTATTTCCGATAAGGATCTGTTCATTACACCCTCTTCATCATTAAAAATACGCAGATTAACAATCTTACGTGATAGCCATGCTATATCTTCACTCGTATCCGCATTTTCAATGCCCAATAACACAAGTAATCCTGTGCCAATTTTTGAAATTATTGTGCCATCTACTGTAACACTTGCTTTGGACACTCTTTGAACAACGGCTCTCATAGTATTAAATCCTTCGAATTCACAGGGTCATAAATCTTATTGGTTATCTTCAAAATTATCAATTCTGTAGGTATCATCTTTACCAGTAACCATCTGCGCATAACTTTTATATCGGCTCCAAGCAACTTCGTTGTTTTCCAAGGCTACTTTTACAGCGCATTTGGGTTCATCCAAATGCAAACAATTATTGAATTTGCACGCACTTTTCAGTTTAAAAAACTCAGGGAAATAATCGCCTATCTCATCTTTCTCCATATCAAAGATACCAAAGCCCCTAATACCCGGAGTATCAATGATCCTTGCATCAAAGCTAAGGTCGAACATCTCTGCAAAAGTCGTAGTATGCTGGCCTTGAAGATGTTGTTCAGAAATATCAGTGGTCTTAATGTTCAAAGAAGGTTCAAGGGTATTGATCAAGGTGGATTTTCCAACACCGGAATTCCCGGAGAACATGCTTGTTTTGCCCAACATCAGTTCTTTTACTTTGTCTACATTTTTACCAGATTTTGCGGATAGCGCAATACAGGTATACCCTATTTTACGATACAACGCCACCAAATACTTAACTTCCAACAATTCCTCGTCGTTATAGGCATCAATCTTATTGAACAATAATACCGCTGGTATGTCGTAAGCTTCGGCGGTTGCCAAAAAGCGATCAATGAAAATCGTATAAGTCTTGGGATTTTTGAGGGTCACAAGTAAAAAAACCTGATCTAGGTTTGAGGCAATGATATGGGTCTGTTTAGAAAGTTTAACCGACTTTCTAATGATATAGTTTTTTCTACCCTCAATATGTGTAATAATACCAGTGGTCTCATCGCCCATTTTCTCAACTTCGAAAACCACTTTATCACCAACGGTAACCGGATTTGTACTTTTTATTCCTTTAATCCTGAATTTACCTTTTATTCTGCATTCATAAAAATCCCCGCTATCGGCTTTAATAGTGTACCAGCTTCCCGTTGATTTATATACAATACCCTTCATTTAATAATTTACAAAGCAATTCGTGAGATTCTAACAAAATAACAATTTTTATAGATAACATTATATTTATCTTTACGTTATTAATAACTAAATAATAAAATCAATAACATGAAAAAAATCATTCTATTTGTGTGCCTATTAGGCCTAATGTCTTTTGAACTAAGTGCCCAAGAGTTTAAGGTTATTACGAGTGTCGAATCTATTGTACCCAATGGTTTGGGAAGATCTAGGATTATTAGTGCCTTAGAGGACAAAGATTATAAGGAATTCTCAAGTGTACAGACTGATGAGGACAATACTCGAAACAAATCGAAAAGACAAGAAATTCGTGTTAAGAATTTTGAAGAAACAAAATTGTTGAACTTCTATAATATTGGTGGTATTCGCTTCCAGAATATTGCTGCGAATGATGCTTTGATCACCTCTAAAATAAACACAATGATCGCCGAAGGATGGGAATTGGCGTTTGTAACGAGTGCAGTGGAAAGTGAAGGAGGAAAAGGAGATGGACAAGGTATTTTTATTACCCGTTATATTTTTAAAAGATAACAACAAAAAACCCTGACGATGATGTCAGGGTTTTTTTTAGTACTTAATCTTTTATATAAACCCTGCCCCCGGCAAGGGTTTTTTTGTTGACATTCCTTGGGTTTCCATAAACATAAACATCTCCACCAGCTTTTACATTAATGTCAACTTTGTCGGTGGCAAAGATCTCGGCTTCTCCAGCAGCGGTAATCTTAATATCAGTATTGCTGGTTTTTAATTCTCGACCTTCAAAAATGCCCCCTGTATTCAATACTATCCATTGGTTTTCTGCCAATCCGGAAGCTTCCACTATTCCACCAGTTACTGCCCGTACATCGAGATTAACTACATCCAGTCCGGCTTTGATTTGGGCACCTTCTTGTGAGCGTATTTCAAGATGGTCTTGTTTGATGAGTTCATTACAGACGATTTTGGCTCCTTCGTTTCCGTCAATGACATCTAAATGCTCATAAAAAACCTCAATGAAGGTATCTTCCCCTGTGAACTTTTTTTCTAACTGCATCCTCAACTTTAAAACTCCATCGTCATTTACAACCTTAATATCATAAACATTTTCACCTTTAATGGTTATCCTGTTTTCATCTGATTTGATCAGATTAACTTCAATTAAATCGAAGACTTTAATTTTATTAAAGTCACCCACTTCTTTATCTATCATTCTTTGAGCTGAAACGGTCAATGAAATCATGACCGCTAAAAGGAAAAGTATTCGTTTCATCGTTGATCTTTTTTATTTATTTAAAGATTGAAATTAAGAATGATTGTTACAGTTTTCAAAAAAAAATCCCGATTTATTATCGGGATTTTTATTATGCCTGCATTATCTTCTCTTGATGATTGATAGATTCTTGGTGAATGGCCTTGAACAATTTTAGAACAAATTCCTCACTCAATCCTTTTGATTCTCCTTCCAATATCATAGCACCCAGAATCTGGTTCCAACGATTGCTCTGTAGAACTGCAACGTTCTTTTGTTTTTTAAGCTTCCCTATACCATCTGCCACCTTCATGCGTTTACCAAGGGTCTCAATCAATTGATTATCGATTATGTCGATCTGGGCCCTTAAGTTGCTTAAGTTGTTTTTGTATTCAGCCTCTTCGTCTGTTTCTTTTCGGATTCGCAGATCCTTCATGATCTGAACCAGGGTTTTTGGCGTTACCTGCTGTGCGGCATCGCTCCAGGCATTTTCTGGATCGTGATGGGTTTCTATCATGAGTCCATCAAAGTTAAGATCCAATGCAGTTTGCGAAACATCAAAAATCATATCCCTATTCCCAGTTATATGTGATGGATCGTTAATGATTGGCAAATCAGGGAATTTTGTTTGCAATTCAATCGCCAATTGCCATTCTGGAATGTTTCTGTACTTTGTTTTTTCATAGGTCGAAAAACCTCTATGGATTACACCCAATTTTTTGATATCGGAACTATACAATCTTTCTACAGCTCCCAACCATAAGGACAAATCAGGATTCACAGGATTTTTGACCAACACAATCTTGTCGGTTCCTTTCAAAGCATCCGAGATTTCTTGAACTATGAACGGACTAACCGTCGAACGAGCTCCTAGCCATAATAAATCAATATCATGTTCAAGTGCCAATTCAACATGGGCTCTATTTGCAACTTCAGTAGCCGTTTTTATTCCGGTCTCCTCTTTTACAGTTTGCAGCCATTTCAAGCCCAAGGCGCCAACTCCTTCAAAATTACCTGGTCGTGTTCTCGGTTTCCAAATACCAGCGCGAAAATAGTTGACATCAGTATCTTTTAGTTCGTGTGCTATCTTCAAGACCTGGTCTTCAGTTTCTGCACTACACGGCCCAGCAATTACTAAGGGATGATCTAGTCCCAAATCATCTAACCATGTTCTCATTTGTTGTGAATTCTCCATTTTAGTATTCTATAGTTGGTTTAAAGGTATTCCCTTTAATATTTCCTTTATCTTATTCGTATTGTCCATTTCGTCATAAATACCTTCGTAATCATCCTCAAGTAACAATTGCTTAAAATCTTCTAAATTTTGGATATATTCCTCCAATATTTCCAATACATTTTCTTTGTTCTGTTTAAAAATCGGTGTCCACATGCCCGGTGAACTTTTTGCCAACCGTACCGTACTTTCAAAACCACTACCTGCCATGTCGAAGATATCCCGTTCATTTTTTTCCTTTTCAATAACTGTTTTACCCAACATGAATGAACTTATGTGCGATAAATGCGAGACATATGCAATGTGCTTGTCATGTGCTTCTGGATTCATATACCTGATTCTCATGCCCAATTGCTGAAATAGATCCAATGCCTTTTCCTGAAGCTTAAAAGCAGTTTTCTCAACTTCACAAATGATATTGGTCTTTCCTTTATACAAACCATTAATTGCAGCTGAAGGGCCTGAAAATTCAGTCCCTGCTATTGGGTGGCTGGCCAAAAAGTTTCGTCTCTTAGGATGATTTACTAAACTTTGACATAAAGCGGACTTTGTAGACCCTGCATCCATAACCACACAATCATCATTTACTACATCCAATATTTTTGGAAGCTCTGTAACCATCACATCAACTGGGATACTAACAATTACGATATTTGCAAGATTTAGATCATCATAACTCGATTTAACATCGATCAAATCCAATTCCAATGCCTCCTCCAAATGGGATACATTGGTATCTATCCCAAAAATCTTGGAATTTGGATTCAACATTTTTATGTCCTTGGCCATCGAACCCCCAATTAAACCAATACCGATTATAAATACATTCATCTTAAAATCTATCTAGTGCTTCTTTGATTTTTTCAACTTTCACACAAAGTGAAAACCGAATATAACCCTCTCCATTACTTCCAAAAATTGTTCCGGGTGAAATGAAGATATTCTTGTTGTACAGCACATTATCAATAAAATCCTCAGATTTATTCGACCCTTCAGGCAATTTTGCCCAAACAAACATCCCAACGGCATTTTTGTCATAAGTACAATTTAATTTATCGGCTATTGAGAACATTAACAATCTTCGGCCTTTATAGACTTTATCCAATGATTTAAACCAATCTTCGCCGCTCTTCAAAGCAGCAATGGCTCCTTTTTGAATGCCATAGAACATCCCAGAATCCATATTACTCTTTACCTTTAAAATAGCATTGATATGATCTGCATTTCCTAGAACCATACCAACACGCCAGCCAGCCATATTAAAAGTTTTACTCAATGAATTCAATTCCAACGTAACTTCTTTTGCACCGGGAATACTCAATATACTTATAGGATTATTGCTTAACACAAAGCTGTAAGGATTGTCATTGACCAACAATATGCTATTCTTTTTGGCAAACTGAATTAATTGCGACAATTGATCTATATCTGCCGTTGCTCCTGTTGGCATATGTGGATAACTCACCCACATTAGTTTCACCCTAGACAAATCTTGTCCTTGCAGAGCCTTCAAGTCTGGAAACCATCCATTTTTTGCGTACAAGTCATACAATTTAGGTACGCCACCTACCAATTTGGTTACAGAAGCGTATGTTGGATATCCAGGATTTGGAATCAAAACCTCATCTCCTACGTTTAAAAAAGCCATACTAATGTGCATGATGCCTTCTTTGGAACCCATCAAAGGTAATATCTCTGTGTTTGGATTAGCGGTAACGTCGAATTTGGCCTTGTAGAAGTCAGCAATTGCCTCTCGTAATTCTTGTAATCCCTGATAACTTTGATATTGGTGTGCCCCTACTTCGGTAATAGAATCCTGAATAGATCTCATCACCTCTTCCGATGGTGCCAAATCAGGACTGCCGATACCCATATTAATGATAGGCTTTCCTTCGGCTATAAGTCGACGGACCTCGCGCAGTTTTTTCGAAAAGTAATATTCTTCAACCGTTTTTAGTCTCTCAGCAGTGCGAATCATATTCTAGCGTTTTTATATTCCCCCAAAACCCGAAAGTCTTCAGACATTATATTCAAAAGCGATTTAGCTTTGGCAAAACTTTCATATTCGTCGAATGTTACATCAACAAAAAAGGCATATTTCCAAGGTGTTTCTATAATGGGCAATGACTGTATTTTAGTCAAATTCAAATTACAATCGCTCATTACATTCAATACCGTCGCCAAACTACCTCGCTTGTGATCTGTAACAAATCGCAAAGAAGCTTTGTTAATCTCACTTTTAGGCAATTCCTTGTTCTTGGTCTTAATTATAATAAATCTTGTAGCATTGTTTTTGATAGTCTGTATTTCGGGCGCAATTATCTCTAAATGATATAAATCGGCAGCCATTTTGGGTGCTATTGCCGCAAGACCTTTTAATTGTTTATCATGAATTTGTTTTGCAGTCTCCGCAGTATCTACGTCCTCAACCATTTTTATATGGGGTTTTGTCTTCAAAAACTCCCTACATTGTAAAAGTGCCATAGGATGTGATCGTACCTCTTTGATCTCATCAATAGTTTGTCCTTTCAGTCCCATTAGATTATGATGGATGTGCAAATAGTGCTCTCCGATAATGTGCAAATTCTTATCATAAACAAGTGCGTAATTTGGGATTATAGAAC
>CAZHJO010000098.1:0-8429 GCA_964532755.1 uncultured Maribacter sp.
GAGTGTTCGCATTTTGTACTGTATTTATCTCATCACCGGCTACGATACGCAAAGCATCCCCGCCGCGTTGCCAATCAAAATTACTGGTATAGGAATACTGTGCACTAATGAAATCTAGTGCAGGAATCTTATCAAAGGGAATATCATAATTCAATTGCAATTGTTGCGCATGCCTATTGGGCTCCCCCAAATCCCAGAAGCCATCCCACAAGCCTAAAGCCTGGTTAATATCAGAATCCGGATTACCGTCTTCACTAAAGTAATTGCGAACTATATTATTGTTACTTGCAGTTAAATTCAAACTCAATGATTTGCTCAAACTATAATTAATAGCATATTGCCAATTGAACAAATAATTCCGCTGTTGAAGGAATGGTAGATCCAGCGATTCTACACCAGGTTCAAATACCTCCCTGAACCTTTGTTGGTTAAACTGTCTGTTGATATTTGAATTGACCGAAATACTTGCGGGCAATAAATTAAAGTTCAAATCTTTTAACCATTGCCAATATTTACCAGTAAACAAGGAATCTTTTTTTGCAAACGGAGCAACTTCCACAGGTTTAAAACTATGATTATAAACAAAACCCGTATTCACATTCTGATCACGAAGTGCTGCAATTTCAAAATCGCGATGATCGGTTTCATTATAGGAATAGTTGAACGTAAAGTTCTCGACATCATAGAAATTGGCTTCCGCTTCTTCACCCCTATCCTTACGAACACCAATTAAGTTAATACTTGTTCTTTTGGTATAATCCTCGGCCTGTTGCAAGGTTTTATCGGCTTCTTCCTGTGTAGGAGCTGAAGCAATAAGGTCGTCTAACTTTAAATCATCGTAAACTGGATCGAATTCAGGCGTAATCATTTGTTCTGAAATACCATAGTTGAATGGAATTTGAACACCCCATTTTTTAGGTAATAACTGACCTACATTTACATTAGTGACCAGGTCGTAGGAAATTGCGTCCTCACGGGCACGTTCATTAGGCATTTGATCAATGGCGCCAAAACCTGAGGTACTTTTACTCCCTGTGGCCGTAACGTTGGCAAAATCGGCAATATTCGCATCTATAGAAGCCACTGCGGCCCAACCCCCATTATTATCCAAACCTGCCAAACGGAGCTCATTGAACCAAACTTCCCCTCTAGCTGGCAAAATATCAATATTCTTTATACCAACCATCATACTGCGAACACTCCCCAATGAAGGGTTTCCTCGTATACCGATTCTCAGTCTTCCCAAGGTTCTAGGTGCAAATTCAGGAACGGGAATCACCTCGCCATTCTCAACTTCAAAAAACTGTAATTCATTTAAAGGCGTGTTGGTCCTATTTGCAATACGAAGCGATTTTACTTTGTTCAGATCACTTAATAAAATCTCAATTTCATTAACATCAGGCCAAATCTCACTTTCGGACATTGCCCCATATGAGGTGAACTGCAAAGGCAATTCAACCTGATAAAAATTCTGGGATAAATCAGTTCCCAATCTCAAGAATCCTACAAGAGGGTTTGCATCATCCGAATAATCGCTATTGTTGATTTTTTCTGCATGCATGAACATCTTCAACTTCTCGTACTGGCGAATATCAATATTCAAACTTTTAAAAACACCCCGGGAATCCTGTGATTCCAAATTATCGACCTTAAAGGATAATGATTGCTCATTCTGACGAATTATGGTATTGTTATTATTCAGTTGCTCCCGAACTACTCCTGGAGGCAAAACATAGGGTATTGGGGTTCGGGTATTGTTTTCTTCTATGTTTACTGTGTTCACATCAACGACAGTACCATCGTCAGATGGATCACTATCTATCAATTCATCTTGGAGGGTTTTTGTATAAGTACGCCAATCACCCCGAACCAAATCCATTGTTGCAAAACGCAGTACCACATCGCTACTGAAACCCGTGAGGTACATCCTCATAAAACTAATAGACCTGAAATCCGTAATTCCACCAACTGCATCCGTAAAATCGCTAAGTGGAATCTTATACTGAATCCATCTTCGATTAAGTTGGCTGCCGTTCGGCAAATCGGGGGTTACCCCTTCCTTAATATCGGTTACATAGGTATCATTGATAGTGGTGTTGGGTTTGATCTGAATTCTATATTCATAGTAACTATTTACCGTATTCATGGTTAGATCCCTATCAATATCCTCAACATCCGGTAAAGTTGTAGATCCACGATTCGGATTGGGAACTTGAACTGGGGAGTTCCCATCTGGGTTATTGAAATCAAGGTATCTTTCCAAGATACCGCCTTCACGATTTAAATAATATTGATAATTATCCAGGGCAGGGTCTTCTCCCGGGCCATAAATAGCTCCTTCAGCAGCATCATTCAAACCATCAAAACCAACGTCTTGCAATACCCTATTGTCTTCATTGGCATCAAAGGCATAAACTAAGGCCTGGGTAGCGGGAACTATACCCCAAGAGGGTTGATGAATCAGAGCATCAGTATCTACAGGCAGTCCATTTTCATATTGTTTTCTACCATCTTTCAGGACGTCTTCTGAAATATTTCCCAAATTAAAAACCAATTCTCCAGGGCTCGTTGCAATACCATCCACGTAAGGATCCAAAACCCAAAATTGAACGAATTCTACATTTGACTGTTCAAAATCGGTACTACTCAATGATCGCATAATTCCGGCCCACTTATCTTGCGGTGCTTCTGTCGTAAAGTCGGGATTGGTATTATACGGTCCCTTTGAATTTGGATAATAGGCTAAATCCAAGGTTCCTTGAACAGTGGTTTGCCCTTGGGCAATATCTACCTGGGGAAAGACCTCATCGATAAACACCCTTCTTGTGGCATTGGTTGAGATATCGTTATCACTAATTGAAGCAGGTCTTTGATTCGTATAGAAAATAGGGTCAATCGTGTACCAAGCCATTTTAGCCCTACCGTACCCATTGATCAGGTTTGCAGGATCTTCCGGGGCACTGCCTGAAAGCACACCACCAGGGGCAAATTCCAGTGGTGTACTTGCCAGTGACCAGCCCAATGAAGAGCGGATATCTATTAAAGCTTGGGCGCCTTCAAAATCATCCAGGTAAGTCGTTGTCTCACCTTGAAAATCAGCATTCTTTGGTGAATTTGGTTTTAACCAAGCAATTTCTCCCCGTACCGACAGATTGGATGGAACATCAGTATCAATATTCGGAAGCTTATTCACCATACGGGTTAGGAACGGAATCTCAGTTGAGAAGTTACCATTCAATCCGAAAATCGTATTGTTTACAGGCTCAACGCCAAAGTTTGATTTTTGGGTTAAGGGCCTTTCATTTAAATTCAACAATGTGGCCCCCAAAATAAAGTTCTCGTTTACTTGGTGCTCCACATTAATCCCTGTAAATCGTCTGGTCTGTTGACCAAATACAGCATTGTTTTCAACGGAAATGTTGATTGGTGTATTTGAGGCTTCCAGACTAGGGTCCAAAATCTGTACGGTACCCGCCTGATAGTTCACCGTATAGTCAATACCCTCCTGTAAGGTCCTACCACCGGCAGTAACCCTGACCGAACCACGTGGCACATTGAATGCACCGATAGGAATCCCATTGCTTCCTTCAGATTTATACCTACCTTTTAATAAGAATTTATTCTTTACCGGGTCCTGTAAAGCAGCCGCTTTGGTCTGGGTATACATATCCCTAAAGACATATTTCTTTTGGTTGTCGTTATATCCTTGATCATTGATCACATCATAGGTACCACTACCCAACAATTCAAACATATATTCACCAAAAGGCTCTACCTTCGTGAAAATGATTCTTCCTCCTTGGGTGTCAACGGTTAATCCGGGAATAAAGTCAAAAAAACCATCACCTCCAGGTTGAACATCATTATAGGTATTTAATCTGTCCAAATTGAAAACATCCAACAAAATACGTTCCTGTAAAGGTTTTGGCACATCTGGCCACCCTGAACCAGGACCTTCTACAACTGGTGTTATATAATTTCTTGGGGTAGGATCAGAATAAAGGATATTCAGTTTAAAATCTTCTTGACTCAATCTAAATGCCCCAGTGGCATAAATATTCTTCATCATCAGATCCCAAATAGGATCCGTGATATTGGTAATATTGCTTTTAAGTAGTTTAAGAACCAGGGTGTTGTTATTGATTACAGGATTTACACCGTTGATGCCACCTGTAACCGTCGTTGCATCCAATCCACCATTGGCAAATTCACCAACTTGATACACCTCCCCATTGAAGGTATATTGGAATGCAACTGCAAGAACCTCATCGTTACTCAACCTTTGATTCAAGGAAACATACCCTAATTGGGAATTAAATTGATAATCCCTGGTCAGTTCCAATTTTCTTGCGTTTTCAAGAATGGCATAATCAAAACCCTGATTGATCTGATATCCAGGAATATTAAAACCAGCTTCCACGGTCGCAATATCCCTAATAGACGCTGTTAAAGCTCCTCCGGCACCTATTGAAGCCGGATCAAAATCATTGGCGTTGTTTCTTGGTAGGGCATTACTAGGATTATTAAAGAACCCGACAGGATCTCCGTTACTTATGCCTATTCTTGTTTTATCCTCCAAAGATTCCCCTAAATCCTGGATTGCCACTACATTCCGTACATTCAAGGTTTGTTGACTTCTGTTCGTTACCCAGACCTCTAATCGGGTAATCTGAACTTGACTATTTATATATGGATAATCGTTCAAGGCATCGTCATAATTATCCCTAAAATATTGGGAAAGAAAAAAGTGCCTGTCCTCATCATAATCCAAGGCTGTAAGCGAAAATTCATTTATGGTTCCGCCACCCTGCGCTACGACCGTATTATTTTGTGAACGCTGTTCGGAGAAAACCGCTGTAACTTTCGTCTTACCGAATTGCAATTGGGTCTTGACCCCGAACAAACTCTGTGCCCCGGTAATCAAAGAACTATTGAGGGGCATATTAACATTACCAACTTCTATTTTCTGAAGGATATCATCCTCGGTCGGGGTATAATCGAGTTTTACGATATTCTGAAAATCAAAAGTGGCCTCGGTATCATAATTTGCGGTCACTTGAAGCCTTTCGCCAATCTTCCCTAACATACTCAGACTAATACGCTGATCAAAGTCAAATGACAAATTGGTCCGATTTCTAGGCGAAAGCGATGGATTATCATTTTTTTGCCAAATAACCCCTAGGTCCATGGCTACTGAACCTTGAGGGATCACTTCAATCGTATTACCTCCAAATACGGACTGAAAGAAATTATTGTTTATATAAAAATTGGGCAAAAGGTTTTTCCTGGCTTCTTCACTTCCCTCCTTTTTTCCTGAATAGGCATCCAGTTTTTCTTTGAAATAATCCTTCATCCCCTCTTTTCGAACCAGTTCCATGTACTGTTCTGGGGTGAGGATTATAGGATAACCTATATCAAAATCACCAACTTTCTCAGAATAGATATATCTATCAAGATTGGGGTCATAAATGTATTTGGAAGTAATGCTCTCGGGATTATCGAACTTTAGTTTCCCAAGCGAGAATCCAGTTTTCACAGAGTCTGCCACCTGCTCGTTATCATTCTCCCCTTCTGTATCCTGGGCGTAGGAAAATTCTACAGACCCAAAGAAAAAAGCGAATAGGATTATAAGCTTAAATGAATATTTAAGAAATTGTTTTGCCCCTCTTTTCAAACTTATTACAAATTTTTAAGCGCAAGTTTAATAATGTTCTCTACGCTTAGCGAAGGATCCTGGCTAATTACTTTATCCACAACCTTTTCAGCCTGTCTACGGACAAATCCAAGAACCTCTAAAGCAGATAACGCTTCTTCTTTATTTGTATTGTTTGAATTGATGGAAACTTCGTCAATATCGTACACTTTCAAAATCTTGTCCCTTAGGTCAAGAATCACCCTTTGGGCAGTTTTGGCTCCTATTCCCTTAATTCCCTGTATAGTAGCGACGTCGCCATTGGCAATGGCATCCCGTATTTGTACTGGAGACAAAGAGGAAAGCATGGTTCTTGCAGTACTCGCCCCTATGCCTGAAACCGAAAGTAACAACCTGAAAATCTCTCTTTCCGATTTCTCGGCAAACCCAAAAAGTGTATGCGAATCCTCCCTGACCTGCAAATGTGTAAACAGGCTTATGCTTTCTTCATCTTTGATATGCGAGAACGTATTTAGTGAAATATTCACAAAATATCCTACACCAGCACATTCAATAATTACATGTGTAGGATTTTTTTCAACTAATTTTCCTTTAAGATGGGTAATCATCGATTAAGTTTTTGGGTTATTTGAAATTCCAATACATTTTTTAAAAAGACAAAACTTACAACTGGCCTTCGGTTATTTGTTATCCTTCATTTTCTCTTTCTTGCGCTTTTCCCTTTCCTGGGCATCAACAACCGCTACAGCGGTCATATTCACCATTTCATCAACATCGGCACCTAATTGCAGTACATGTACCGGTTTTCTAAGACCCAACATTATCGGCCCTATGGAATCTGCCTCATTGAGTTCTTTTAATAGCTTATAGGTAATATTGGCTGATTCTAAATTGGGGAATACAAAGGTGTTTACCTTTTTGCCTGCTAATTTTGAAAATGGAAAGTTACTTTGCAGGAGTTCCTTACTAAGTGCAAAATCTGTTTGAATTTCGCCATCGACTATCAAATGCGGATGTTTTTCATGTAAAATCCCAACAGCTTTGGTAACTTTCTTGGCATTTGGATGTGCTGAAGATCCAAAGTTCGCGTACGACAACATGGCGATGACAGGCTCAAAACCAAAAGCTTCGGCCAAGTTTGCTGTCATTACGGCAATTTCAGCAAGTTCTTCAGCAGAAGGGTCTATATTTATCGAAGTATCGGCCAAAAGCAATGGACCACGTTCGGTATTCATGATATTTACAGTCGCAGCACGTTTAACGCCCTTGGCCCTTCCTATTACTTCAAAAACCGGTTTTATCACTGTTGGGAAAGCCCTGGAATAGCCTGAAATCATTCCGTCTGCATCATTTGAGAAAACCATCATAGCCGCATAATAATTTCGCTCTCTCATCTTGGTCTTTGCTCCATAAAGTGTAACCCCATTTCTATTGGTCCCCTGCCAATACCTGGTTGCGTATTGGTTTCGCTTTTCCAAAGAATCATCATTCTTGGGGTCAATTATGGCGACCTCCGCATCGAATTCAAGCTCTTTCTTCAATTCATTAATGGCCTCTTTGTTCCCTAATAATATGGGAATGGCAATGCCTTCCTCATAAACTATCTGCGCCGTTTTCAGAACATCTAAATGGTTGGCCTCGGCAAACACGATTTTCTTTGGATTAACTTTAGCCCTGCTATGCAGTAGTCGCACCACTTTATTATCACTACCGGAACGACGTAACAATTGTTCCCTATACTTTGCCCAATCAGTTATTGGTTCTTTGGCAACCCCACTTTCCATGGCGGCCTTGGCCACCGCAGGTGGAATTTCCGCAATTAGCCTTGGGTCAAAAGGTTTTGGGATAATATAATCCTTTCCAAAAGCCAAGCGCGTCTCGGAATAGGCAATATTTACCTGCTCAGGAACTGGTTGTTTCGTCAATTCGGCCAAAGCGACCACTGCTGCCATTTTCATCGCTTCATTGATCTTGGTTGCACGAACATCCAAAGCTCCTC
Source organism: uncultured Maribacter sp. (assembly GCA_964532755.1). GTDB lineage: Bacteria > Bacteroidota > Bacteroidia > Flavobacteriales > Flavobacteriaceae > Maribacter_A. The sequence continues at coordinate 7,653 of CAZHJO010000098.1, forward strand.
TGAAAATGAAAGGAAAACCAAGAACATTGTTTACCTGGTTAGGATGGTCAGAACGACCTGTTGCCATTATAATATCATCTCTAGTTTTACAGGCTAATTTATAGTCAATTTCAGGATTAGGATTGGCCATGGCAAAAACAATGGGATTCTTGGCCATGGCATTTAACATTTCTGGCGTAACTATATCAGCAATAGATAACCCTATGAACACGTCTGCATCTTGCATGGCTTCATCGAGGGTATCAATTTTTCTGTCAGAAGCAAATTCCAATTTCTCTTTTGATAGATTTTCACGGTCTTTTCGTATTACTCCTTTGCTATCCAACATTACAATATTTTCCGCACTTGCCCCGAAAGCCTTGTACAAGCGTGTGCATGAAATAGCCGCTGCTCCCGCCCCACTGATCACAATTCGAACATCCTCAATTTTTTTCTTTGTGATAACCATAGCGTTTAACAGTGCTGCTGCAGATATTATCGCAGTGCCATGTTGATCATCGTGCATTACGGGAATATCAAGTTCTTCTTTTAATCGACGTTCTATCTCAAAAGCCTCAGGGGCTTTAATATCCTCAAGATTTATACCTCCGAACGTCGGTGCTATCGCCTTAACCGTTGCAACAAACTTATCAACATCCGTTGCGTCAAGTTCTATGTCCATTCCATCTATATCCGCAAAAATCTTAAATAGTAAACTTTTGCCTTCCATAACTGGCTTGGAATCTTCTGGGCCTATATTGCCTAATCCTAAGACTGCTGTGCCATTTGAAATGATGG
>CAZHJO010000099.1:0-8415 GCA_964532755.1 uncultured Maribacter sp.
GGCAGTGGATGGTATCAGCAAAACAAGGATTCCGGACTTGGTTATATTGAATTTAACGGAGGTAATAGGCCGCCCGTAGTCACCAATATTTCGGTGGATAAAACATCTGGGCAATTGCCACTTACCATAAGTGCTAGCGTTGAAGCCGTTGATCGTGAAAATGACCCAATGATCTATAGGTGGAGTTTTGGGAATGGAGAAACAAAAGAAACAACTACACCAGATGTCTCCTATACCTATACACATGCAGGCGAATACACAATTTCTGTGGAGGCGAAGGACGATAAGAATGAAGTTGCAAAAAGTGGCATTGTACCCGTTGTCGCTGGAAATACCAGACCGGAAGTAACCATTGACATAAGTGGTAGAAACTCATCATTCTTTATTAATGGGGTGCCCATTGGGTACAATGTTACCGTCACCGATGCGGATGGTGGATCCATTGATGCATCAAATATTTTCGTTTCGGTGGATTATATGTCCGGAATGGATGCGGCCAACAAATCCCAGGGACATAAACAGGTATCAGGGGCCGTCATGGGCAAGGCTTTGACACAGGCGATGGATTGTAAGGCCTGCCATAAGGAAAAAGCAGCCTCAATAGGTCCGGAATACAAGGCCATTGCAGAAAAATATAAGGACAATCCTAAGGCCATGGCCTATTTGCAGAAGAAAATTTTGGAAGGAGGAACAGGTGTTTGGGGTGAAGTTATGATGCCAGCCCACCCGAATATTACCCAAGAAGAAACGAGACAAATAACGCTATACATTCAATCCTTGGTCAGTACGGGTTCGGAAAGTATTTCGCTTCCCTCAAATGGTAGTATTATGCCTGACCTTTCTGGGAGCGATAATGTTATGATCATAACGGCAAGTTATACAGACAATGGGGAAAACAATGCTCCTGCATTGACAGGAGTTGGTTCGGTTGTTCTTCAAGGAAGTACGGTACCATTTACACCAACTACTAAAAACAAAGGTTTTATGCCAGTTTCATTTGGCGGAACCGATTTATTATTGGCACCCAAGGATGAAGGATGGTTCGTCTTCGAGGATATTGATTTAAAGGGAGTGAAAGCGGCCTATATTACCACCGGATGGCAAGCGCCACCAAAAGCAGCTGTTCATTTTGAAATGCGTTTGAACGCTCCTGATGGTCAACTTGTTGGGGCTGGCAGTATGCCAACTCCTGCTGAAGGGCAACCTGGAGGAATGATAGTGATTTCGATAACCGAACCTTTGGATGTAAAAGCCGATGAACTTTATTTTGTTCATAAACCCATAGCTGGAGAGGATAGGGGAGAAACCCCGGTAGCACTCGTAAATGTACGTTTTGATTGTAATTATTAAGTGAAGTGTTTTAATGTAAAATGGATAATACGATCGTATTATCCATTTTTTTCTACGTACTTTCAATGGTATTTCCTTGCCCATCCAATGCCAAAAAGGGATTGAAGGCGATTTCCCATAGATGATCATCTGGATCGGCAATGTAGCCGCTATAACCACCCCAGAATACTTCTTCTGGCTGTTTGATAATTTGTACATCTTTACTTTCAAAGTCTTCAAAAAGCGAATCAACTTCTTTCTTACTACTCGTATTGTAGGCCAGGGTAACTCCCCTAAACCCACTACCTTCAGGGCTTACCTGGGCATCTTCGGCCAACTTCGCTCGAGGATAAAGTGAAAGTAGTATTCCGTTTAATTGAAAAAAGGAAATGCTTTCATTACTTGAAGCCATAAGTTTCCATCCAAACTTTTCCTTATAAAATTTGTTGGACACTTCTAGGTCGCTGACTCCAAGCCCAATTATTGTTACTCTTTGTTCCATAGACGGTTTTCTTTCAAATTGTCTTGTATAAAATAGTCAAGTTATTCTGTTATTTCGTTCTCGTATTTTTTAGGATGAAGGCTACAATAGGAGCTGGATCCTTTAAACTATGGGGATGATGTCCTATTCCTTTTTTTCGAATAAGTTGAATGTTACCTTTGGCTTTCACGAAATTTATGGCCAACCGTTCCGTATTTTCGAAATGTGGGACCACTTTGTCATTATCTCCATAAACATGTATTACGGGTATTTTAGCCTTGGCGATAGGTGCACTATTGTGCAATGGAATTCCTTTAAAGTCCATAACGGATTTTTCGTCTAATTTATAGGCTTTTAGACAATCTTGCCAATCTTTGGGACTGCCATCGCTCGTATATAATCCTCCCGGCCAACTTTTTATGTCGCACACTGGTGCATCAGCATAAATACAGGCTACTTTATCTGTGTTTTGGGCAGCCCAATTATAAACAATGAGTCCACCGCGACTAAAGCCTTCAAGAACTACTTTTGGGTTTAATCTGTATTTCGTGGTAATGAACGTATAAAAGTCATTCCAGATTTGCACGGCTTCTTGATTTCCATAAAAGCCGGCTACATCTATATAAGCCACATGAAAACCTTCTTCAAGTAATGCCCTGTCCACTTGGGGTTCAACACCCCAGAAACGTACTCTCCAAACCCAATTGTCATTGTTGTAGTCAGTGTTCGGTGTGACAATTTTGGCGTTACGACCTTGGAAGACAAGATCTTCGACCCGATATTCAGAAAATGGTTCTTCATTTTGACTAAAAACAGCGCTTATGTTCAATAAGAGGATAAATAGAAAACGGCATACTCTTATTTTCATGGTTAATTATGATTTGGATATTCTTCAGACATTACGCCAGCAACCACATTAAGGCCTTTTTTCTACTCTTGAACATGTTGGCAATCCATCCTAAATTTTGGGTGGCGAAAATATAAAACTGTGCCTTTGCCTTAGTAGGTGGATCCTTCGGCTCAATCAAAGCAATTCTCGTGGTGGGATCCATACCCCATTTATTGTATAATTTACTAGGTAACTCAAAGAGTTCAGTCCTATTGGCATCTATCTCAAGAAAAGTGCAATCAATTAACATCTTGTTGCTATTCTGTTCTTTAGCCTTCTCGATATTGGCAATACTTGATTCGATAATTTCCCTGAAACTGATTAAGCCTTCTAAGGTCAAAATCATTACATTCTCTTTTTGATTGTGATCCACACTCCATCCCATTAATCATATGTTTTAAATATACAATTGAGCAAATCTGGGGCACAAGCTTTTTAAAATTATAAATTTTGATGTTATAATACTAGCTATTGGTAGTATTTGCCGAAAAAACCGATTGTTTAGAAACAGAAATAACAATACTGCTGCATTGAGTTAAATTATTTTTTTGTAATTACGCTATATGGTAGATCGCATAAAAGCATTGGAAAAGATTTCACAGAAGTTAGAACCAATAGCCAGCCAGAGATCTCATTGGAATGCAATGGTCCAAGTCTATTCAGATAATTTTTTGGATGATTTCAATGAACAGAACACCTATGTCGTTTCAGAAACCATGGGAAAGGAAATCTACGATTTCCCTATAGAGGAAGAGGGTAAAACCATGGAGGAAGTGTTGAAATGCCTCAAGAACAATGTTGATACACCAAATCTGAATCCGGCTTCAGGTGGGCATTTTGGATATATTCCTGGAGGAGGTGTATTTACCACAGCCCTAGGCGATTATTTGGCTGCGGTCACCAATAGATATGCAGGCATTTTTTTTGCCTGTCCCGGCGGTGTGCGTATGGAAAACATGCTACTACGCTGGATGTGTAAAATGGTTGGTTATCCAGCAACAGCCCTAGGAAATCTGACTTCAGGAGGTTCTATTGCTAATCTTTCTGCAATTACCACGGCTCGGGATGCTAAAGGAATAAAGGCAAAGGATATTGAAAGATGTGTTATCTATATGACCAAACAGTTGCACCATTGTGTTCAAAAGTCCTTGCGAATTGCTGGAATGCACGAATGCATTATAAGGTATATTCCAATGGATGACTACTTTCGAATGAAGGAGAGGGTTTTACGCGAGCAGATACAGGAAGATAAGGCCAACAACCTTTTGCCCTTTATGGTTTTCGGTTCGGCAGGAACCACGGATACTGGGGCTGTTGATCCCTTGGAGTCGATTGGCATCATTGCCAAGGAATATGACCTTTGGTTTCATGTGGATGCGGCCTATGGCGGATTCTTTATGCTCTCCGAAAATTTAAGACCAGCATTCAAAGGAGTGGAATTATCAGACTCAATTGCCATTGACCCCCATAAAGGATTATTTATTTCTTATGGTATCGGGGCACTTTTAATTAAGGATACCGAAGCATTATACCAAACACACCATTATACAGCTAATTACATGCAGGATGCCTTCACCCTGGATGAGGATCCTTCCCCGGCGGACCTTTCACCGGAATTAACAAAGCATTTTAGGGGCCTACGCATGTGGCTATCCCTTCAATTATTTGGTGTTGCCCCGTTTAGGGCGGCCTTAGAGGAAAAAATACTGTTATGCCACTATTTCTATAAGGAAGTGCAAAATTTGGGATTTGCAGTGGGCCCTGAACCTCAATTATCGATTGCCATTTTTAGGTATGTTCCCAAAACTGGGGATGTAAATGCGTTTAATCAAAATATTGTAGATCAAATAATGAAAGATGGCCGATTTTTTTTATCCTCTACCACCCTGGATGGTGAATATTGGATGCGATTTGCTGTTTTGTCGTTTAGGACCCATTTGAAGCAAGTTGATTCAGTATTGAATTTATTGGAAGATCTCGTGAAAGATCAAAGCTAACTTACCAAGTCGTTTAGAAAAATATTAGTTAGGGTCCACTGAAACCACTACCTCTATCCCAGTAGTTAAGTCTACTTCCAAATATGAAAATGGCAAGCCATGTTCAATGCCTTGCTGGCTTTTCATTTTAGTGCCATTTTGGTATAAAAAATCGAATGTACCCGGAATCCGCGCCTCCCATAGGATGTTTTTCCCCATTAAGCTTATTGCTTTTGATTGGTGTAAACCCTTATGCACAATCTCAATTTTATTCGATAGTATGGGCACATTTTTCATTATGGCCCATTCATCACTGTTTTCCACTCTTGATAAGGTAGAAAATGTATTTAACTCGGCATTCACATCGAGTCCCATTAGGCCCCTTGCTATATGTTCTATTACAGTGAACGAGTTTTCAGGATAGTCCCGTCTCTTATTTTCAACACTGCATAAATCAATAATCATGTTATTGGCCATTGCGGTCTGTCCATTTTCATAGAACATGATGGGCAAGTAAGACTTTAATTCGACAATCAATTTTTCAAAATTATCGCTATAGGAATCTACCAATGCTTTGAGTTTATCCTGATTGGAAAGCACATCGAAATAGTATAGATAATGTAAAAATGCCTGATCATCACCTACCATAAAATAATCAAAAGTTGTATCAGCGTATAAAATGGAACGATACTCCTGTTTTTTTTCATCCCACCAAAAATCATCCAAAAATTTTTCTTCTTTTGCCGCTTTTAGGGCAAAGGCTTCGGATTTTGTTAAATCCCCGGCAAGATTAAGCATACTGGCGTATGCCTTATAAGCCGAAATCAACGAAGCCGTCATATCAATTCCCAACAAGGTTTCACCCCTACCACCTTCATTGTAGGTAGGGATACCACGTTTATTCCCAAATCTCGAATTTGCATCTTCTTTGTTTATATGCATAGATCGGTCACGTGTTAATACTTCATTTGCACCTAGATCCCAATGATCCACATATTCGGTCATACTCAAATCGTAAAAATTTGTAAGATCTGTATGCTCTAGATAGGCCTTATTTCCCGTCCAATTGTACAATCGATAGGCGGTGTAGGTAAGATCAAAATTGGCGGGGAGGTTGTACCAAAAGTCTTTTTCATTTTCAAAGTCAACCGGTGCCGGTTTGTCATATCGATTAATCTCCCAATACGAGCAATAATCCATTTTTTCAGATATATTCTGGGCAAATTTCACGAACATATTCAAGTTGTGTTTCCCTAATCCCAGAATTTCCGCCCCAATGGCCTGATGTGAAACGTCGCGCATGCAAAAGGCTTCGCGATTAGGAAGTGCGGCCTCATACCAAAATCCTACAGGGTCGGTACCATTGTGTGCATAGGAAAGTGCCTTGTTTTTGGCCCAATTAAAGGCCTCGACCAATTCTTTGTTTGAAGCGCTGAACTCCAATTCCGTTGAGTTTGTAATTGCATTTTTTTCTTGCGTTTTATGCGCTTGATTACCGCAACCTTCGGCTAAAAACACAAGGAAAATAACTATCCAAACGTCTGATTTGTCCATAATTTTTGGTTGAATCACATTAATGAAATTGTAGCCTTCTTGAGGTTTGCCAAGGTGATAATAAAGTTACTCAAACAATATGTCCGTACTATTACCTTACATTGGTTACGTTAAAAAGGTCTTACTACTAAAAATCATTAGTTTTTTCTACCAATTAGTTTACCACCAAGCCATCCCATGGGAAGATAAGCACCTACTAAGTCAACGATCGAGAACCAAGTAGGGGAAGGAAGTAGGAAGACATTGATAATACCACCTATTAGAAAGAAAACACCGATGACCAAAGCGATTTTCATTTTATAGTTCACTGCAATTATTGCAGCCAATAAAGCCCCAGCAAGGGTTCCTAAAGCATGGGCTAAAAATGGAAATATAAAATGTTTTGGCTGAAACAAATGCATGGATTCTTTTAGTCCTTCCATGGTTGTAACGTCTGCCCCGTCAGGTGGGGGAATTATAGAGCCACTGATCATAATGATGCCCATATTGACAATGCTACCGAAAACCAGTCCTGTAATTACCGCTAAGATGTTTTTAAATATCGGATTCATAATTGCTTTTTTCCTTTTTTAAATCCCGTACATTTTTTTTGCACTATTAATCTGTTCTTTTTCCGTTGTTTCTGGATATAACACGTATTTGGGCGCAATAATTGGTTTAGCTCGTTCGATTTTGATTTTTGCAATTGTTCTGAATGGAAATTTTCCGCCTGTCATTCCAATCAATTTTTTTTCCATCGCTGTGAATTCCGAATCCTTTTTTCCAATTATTTCCGCCTTTCCCTTGATCTGAAATCCTTTTTGTACCAAAATATCGATAAAGCTCACACAGACATTTTGGTTCTGTTTAATATTTCTAACAGTTTGAGGTGAAGCAATATTCGCAACAATAATCGTTTCAGTTCCGAAATAGGTGAATATTTCTTTTGGTGAAACATTGGGTATGCTTTCGTTCGATACAGTTGCAAGCCAGCACAGCACACTTTTATCAATATATTCTTTGATTTCCTTTGTGAGTTCCATTTCTTATAGCTTGCGCGCTAGGTATTTCTTTTTGGCCGGCACAGTATGATGATCTAATCAAAGCCAACATTGTAAATTATTAAACTGAAAGGTAATGAAATTTTAGGATTGGCCTATAGGGTAGGCTATACAGGTTGTTAGTAGCTTTTATTTTAATAGGAAATCGGCAATCAGATCGCTTATTATTCTGTTACCAGTCATGATGTTATCATTTCTGATTTCCCCTGAGTTGGTTGAGACAAGTATAGTTAGATCTTTCTCAGGAAAGAATCGAATGACACTATTATGACCCCAACTTTCAGTTCCTCGGGTCCAAAGCTCGGAAGTATTCCATTTGGTATTTGGATTCTTATAAAATCCAAGCCCAATTTGTATTCCGGATGTAGTCTCGTAATAAGGTCTGAAAATAATATCGATTGATTCTTTTGAAAGAAATTCGTTTTTGTAGATGCCATTCCAGAATCTAGAAAGGTCTGTTGTTGTGGTAAAAACACCTGCTCCACCAATAAATCCCCAGTTTCTTACTCCAATTCTCCTTAAGATTCTTTTGTTGAGCGGGGCAATGTTCTGATGTTCCTTGACTTCATCCCAAAAATAGGTGTTCTGCATTTTTAATGGGTCTAGTACATTTTTTCTAATGAATTCTTCATATTTAGTTTTCGCAACCTTTTCAATTATCAATGCCAATAATTGATAATTCTGATTTGAATATCGAAAACCACTTCCAGGAGTAAATTCGAGTTCTTCATTAAAGATGGCATTAACTGCTTGATTTGACTCTGAAATACCATCCAAAGGATATGTTTGACTTAAACCGGATTTATGCGATAACAGGGTGCTTATAGAGATTGATTCTTTGGATTTTGGCACATTTTCAAAAAATAGGTCTAATTTGTCCGAAAGATTAATCTCCTTTTGCTCTACAAGTTTCATAATTCCGACGGCAGTGATCGACTTAGTAATTGAGGCAATGTTAAAAAGTGTTTTTTCATTAACCGGAATTGAGTTATTTATATCAATAAATCCGCAGTTCTTAGTGAATAGAATACTGTCATTACTTTCAATACGAACACTAAACTCAAATTCTCCAGCGAACTCTTTTTGAAGCGTCGTATTTAATTCAGCGAAGTCAAAGCCATGCTTGTTTTGTGCAATAACATCATT
>CAZHJO010000100.1:0-8326 GCA_964532755.1 uncultured Maribacter sp.
TTCTTTTCTTCCCAAGCAATATACCCCCCCGTTAGGTTATACACATCTTTATATCCCAATGAATCCAAATACTTGGTCGCATCGGCACTTCGCCTGCCACTTCTACAATATAGGTAAATGGTCTTGTCCTTATCGATTTTTGCAAAATCCTCTGTAAAACTATCCCCCAGCCAATCAATATGCAATGAATTTTCCAAATGACCAGCATTAAACTCCTTTGGGGTTCTAACATCAACTAAAATAACACCCTCAAGCTCACTCTGTGAGACTTCTGTGATATGCTTTTCTTTTATTTGGGAACATCCTAGGTTAAATAAAAGAATTATGGCAATTAAAGTCCATTTTTTCATACATGTCTAGTTTACTTCAAAAATAAACATATTTGTTAACAAAAAAATCAACTACTTTTGGGAAGAATTACAAGATTCATGGAGACGCACCAATTACATCCAGAAAAATGGGTAGATCAATACGCTGACTATCTCTTTAACTATGCAGTAGCTCGAGTGAACGATACTGAGCTTGCAAAGGATTTGGTGCAGGAAACATTTTTTGCCGGTTTGAAATCGGCCAAGAACTATAAAGGCACAGCTGCTGAGCGTACTTGGCTAATCGCTATTCTAAAGAGAAAAGTAATTGACCATTATCGCAAGATAAATTCTAAAAAAGGTAAAGCCGAAGTGCGTATGAGTTATAGCTCACAGAGTGATACTGATGGCGATTGGCTAGAAGAACAAGTAGCCGATCCCATGAGTACCTTGGAAAATGATGGAATAGAGAATGAGGAATTGGGACTGGCCATTCAAGAATGCATTTCCAAATTACCAAAAAAACAATCATTGGTTTTTACTATGAAGACAATTCAAGGTATGAGCACAGAAGATATTTGTAAAGAACTTGGGATTAACCCGTCTAACCTTTGGGTAATGATACATAGAGCCAGAGCAGGCCTGATGGGTTGCCTGAACCAAAATTGGTTTTCAATATGATTTCGTGTGATGAGGCAGCAATAATCTGCAACAAAAAACAATACAAGGAAGCGACTTTTATAGAAAAGATAAAATTGGTAATGCACTTATTCTACTGCAAGGCATGCTCCAAATTTTCTAAAAAAAACGCTGAACTAACCTCACTTTGTGATAAGGCACCGCTTCACTGTCTGCCTGAAAAAGACAAATTGATAATGAAAAAAGACCTAGCGGATAAGTTTTAAAAATAGGAAGCGAGTCCCCAAATCACAATCCACCAGAAAATCGGAATAAATTCCACCCAAAAAGAGGCAAAATATCTAGTTTGATTGCGTTTGGTCACAGCCATCAATCCGCCCAAAATTAAAAAAAGAAATCCCTTTGCTATAAGTTCCAATTCAGTTATCCCATCTTTTAAAAAAGTCAAGAAGAAGAATAAGAGCACTATAAAACTGCCAAAAATTTTGGTTTTTGTAACACCTATGCGCTGGGGAATGGTCCTTAAATCAGGTTGGTCATACGCCAGATCCCTTATCTCAAAAGGAATCAATAACGCTAAAACCAACAATAACCGCTGCACTACTTCTACCCAGTCATCCCACCCCAATACCCTACCACTTTCCAGATAAGGCAGAATAACGGTTATCCCTGACCAAACTGTAGCAACAAGAAAAATCTTAAGTCCACCAAGGCTTCTTAAATTTTTGGATTGGGGCAGTACCGGTAAGGCATATAAACCGGTCAGGCCTGCTAAGATGAATATTGTCAACCACGATTCCATGCTCAAGAAATAACCATGATAGCAGCCAAAAACCAAGGCAATTAAGCTAAAAAACTGAATGCTTTTATGATATCTATTATCGATTAAAACATACTTGTTGGCCTCAACTCCGTACTTAATGAAATTATAGCAAACTATAGTCCCAAAAAAGACAAATAAGGATAGGTGATTACTCAATTCTACCTTATAAAGAATTGCCGTAATCTTGAGTAATGAAAATACGGCCAATGCCACATGAATACTAGCATCCAGATAAAAATCAAAGAGTCTTTTCAGGAACTTCATTCGATAAAATTAACCAAACTGTTTATAACCCTTGAAATTGGTTAAAAACTTTAGTCCAGTTCAACGATAAACCGATAATTTTAACATAATTAATTCCTAAGTTTGCCCATTGAATTTCTGCAAAATATGAAAACAGACTTGTTTGCATCCCGACATATTGGTATTAATGAAGAAGACCTTCAGCATATGCTCAAAACCGTTAATGCCAAGAGCCTTGATCAGATCATTGATGAAACCATTCCATCAGATATTAGATTGGCGGAGCCTCTTGCTCTTTCCAAAGCGATGAGCGAAAATGAATTTCTTTCGCATATTAGGCAACTGTCCGAGAAAAACAAGATGTTTAAAACCTATATTGGCCTTGGATATCACGAAACTATCACCCCTTCTGTCATAACTAGGAACATTTTGGAAAATCCGGGTTGGTACACGGCATATACCCCTTACCAGGCCGAGATTGCCCAAGGAAGATTGGAAGCACTCTTAAATTTTCAGACCGTTGTTTCGGATTTAACAGGTATGGAATTGGCCAATGCTTCTCTTTTGGATGAAAGTACAGCGGCTGCAGAAGCCATGTCTATGCTTTTGGATGTACGTACCAGAGCCCAAAAGAAGAATGGTGTTATCAAGTTTTTTGTTTCCGAAGAGGTACTCCCTCAGACTTTGTCCCTATTACAAACACGTTCGCGTCCTTTAGGAATTGAATTGGTAGTAGGTAATCATGAAGGGTTTAAATTCGATAAAGACTTTTATGGTGTATTACTACAATATCCAGGTAAACATGGTCAAGTACATGATTATGCTTCATTCGTTGCTAAAGCAAAAGAGAATGAAATTAAGGTAGCTGTTGCTGCGGATATTTTGAGCTTGGTCTTACTTACACCCCCAGGGGAATTCGGAGCCGACGTCGTCGTCGGTACAACCCAACGATTTGGAATTCCCCTAGGTTATGGTGGTCCCCATGCTGCCTATTTCGCTACTAAGGAAGCATATAAAAGAAATATTCCAGGAAGAATCATCGGAGTTACCAAAGATACTGATGGGCGGCCCGCAATGCGTATGGCCTTACAGACTAGGGAGCAACACATAAAACGGGACAAGGCTACTTCCAATATCTGTACGGCCCAGGTGCTTTTGGCAGTAATGGCAGGAATGTATGCTGTTTACCATGGTCCAAAAGGATTAAAATATATTGCTGAAAAAGTGCATAAAAAGGCAAGAATTGTCGCAGCCTTGGCGGAATCAAACGGCATTAAACAATTAAACTCTTGTTATTTTGATACTGTAATGCTCTCGATAGGGAATATTGATATTCTAAAAAAAATTGCCGAACACCAAAAAATAAACTTTAACTATATTGACGAAAACACGATATCAATATCATTAAATGAGGCCGTCACCTTTAATGACATCATCAAAATCGCAGCGGTTTTTGATGCGATCGCTAAACTTGGAAAGAATGCGTCGGCACCAGGCGATAATAGTTTTAATACAATCGATTCTGAAGGTTATACCCAAGTTATAAATGAAGCTGTAATTGCAGTTCCTGATGAAGCCCTAATCCCTATCAATCTTCAAAGAAATGCCCCTTTTTTAGAAAATAAGGTATTCAATGCATATCATTCTGAGACAGCGCTTATGCGATACATCAAAAAACTGGAACGCAGGGATTTGGCTTTGAACCACTCGATGATCTCTTTGGGTTCATGTACAATGAAGCTGAACGCCGCCAGCGAAATGCTGCCCTTAAGTTGGGCACAATGGGGCAATATTCACCCTTTTGTACCTGTTGATCAAGCTGAAGGCTACCAAATAGTGCTCAAAGAACTTGAAAAAGACCTGACAACCATAACAGGATTCGCAGGTACTTCATTGCAACCTAATTCAGGGGCCCAAGGTGAATATGCCGGATTGATGATGATACGTGCCTATCACGAATCAAGAAACGAAGGACACCGCAATATTTGTCTTATCCCCTCCTCCGCACATGGTACCAATCCTGCATCTGCAGTTATGGCCGGCATGAAAGTAGTAGTCACTAAAACCGATGAAAAAGGAAATATAGATGTTACCGATCTAGAGGAAAAAGCCAATTTATACTCCGAAAATTTAGCAGCCTTGATGGTCACCTACCCTTCAACACACGGTGTTTTTGAATCCTCTATAAAATATGTTACAAAGGTTATACATGATAATGGCGGACAAGTTTATATGGATGGGGCCAACATGAATGCCCAAGTAGGGTTGACCAACCCTGCAATAATTGGTGCCGATGTATGCCACCTCAACCTGCATAAAACCTTTGCCATACCCCATGGGGGAGGTGGTCCCGGTGTAGGACCAATTTGTGTTGCTAAGCAACTTGTACCATTTCTACCAGGGAATCCTTTAATAGAAACAGGTGGGGAAAATGCCATTTCGGCAATTTCAGGAGCACCTTGGGGAAGCTCTTTGGTTTGTTTGATTTCCTACGGATATATAAAAATGCTCGGTGTGGAAGGCATGACCAACAGCACAAAAATTGCGATTCTTAACGCGAACTACATCAAAGAGCGATTGAGCGGAAATTATGAAGTGCTTTATACCGGCGAAAATGGCCGTGCCGCTCACGAAATGATTATCGATTGTCGACCCTTCAGACAAAATGGAATTGAAGTTACTGACATCGCAAAGCGCCTTATGGATTATGGATTTCATGCCCCAACCGTTTCTTTCCCAGTTGCAGGTACGGTAATGATTGAACCCACAGAAAGTGAAAGCCTTGCTGAACTTGACCGATTCTGTGATGCAATGAACGCCATTCGCGAAGAAATTGATATGGCCGCAGAAAATATCGAAAATAACGTACTTAAAAATGCACCCCATACCATGGCAATGGTTACCAGTGACGCATGGGATTTTCCATATAGCAGACAAAGTGCGGCTTTCCCCTTACCATATGTGTCAGAGAATAAGTTTTGGCCATCGGTCAGAAGAGTTGATGATGCCTATGGAGATCGTAATCTTATCTGCAGTTGTGCCCCAATTGAGGCCTATGCTGAAACTGAATAATTTACCAAATCCCCGCAAACAAGAGCCTTTCACTTAGTTTGAAAGGCTTTTTTTACAACCAAAATCGCATGACAGCTCCCATTGGACATCGTATTCCTGGTAAAATATTTGTTTGCTTTTTTTAGTGTTTAAAGTAAATTAACGCAAACTTAAGACCAACAATGGGAATAGCAATTACTGGTACAGGTTCATTTCTTCCACCTCTCAAAATTGAAAATTCAAGCTTTGAAGATCATACATTCTTAAATAGTGACGGTTCTGTCATAGACGCCCCAAATAATGTAATAATTCAAAAGTTTAAATCTATCACTGGTATAGGTGAAAGACGTTATGCCAAAAATGACGTAAACACTTCAGACCTTGGATACTTTGCCTCGTTAAAAGCAATCGAAGATGCTGGTATAGATAAAGAGACCTTGGACTATATTATTTTTGCCCATAATTTTGGGGATATAACCCATGGCAAATCGCAGGGTGATACTTTACCTAGCCTTGCTACACGGGTAAAGCATAGACTTGGAATAAAGAATCCCAAATGTGTTGCCTATGACATGCTTTTTGGATGCCCCGGCTGGATAGAAGGTGTTATCCAAGCCAATGCTTTCATCAAAAGTGGGATGGCCAAAAAATGTTTGGTAATCGGTGCAGAAACGCTGTCGAGGGTAGTTGATGATTACGACCGTGATTCAATGATATATTCGGATGGCGCAGGCGCAACCATAATTGAGAGCGCCGAAAATAAAGGCCAGATATTGGCCCACTCGTCTGCAACCTATGCCAATGGTGAAGCATACTTTCTATTTTTTGGTGATTCCTATAAAAAAGAAAGTGAAGAGGATAGACTTTTTATAAAAATGTACGGTAGAAAAATATATGAGTTTGCAATAACCCATGTACCACAGGCTATGAAAGACTGTCTGGAAGAAAGTGGCAGGGACATTTCTGAAGTAAAGAAAATATTTATCCATCAGGCCAATGAAAAAATGGATGAAGCGATTGTAGAACGATTCTACAAATTGTATGGTATTGAAATGCCCAAAGATATTATGCCCATGAACATTGAAAAATTAGGAAACAGTTCAGTGGCCACCATACCCACTCTTTTTGACATGGTCAAACATGGTCAATTGAACATTCATAATATCAACACTGGCGATTTGGTTATTTTCGCAAGTGTAGGTGCCGGCATGAACATAAACGCCATAGTGTATCAGGTCTAATCCCTTAACGCTTGATTTTCAAAGAATCACATCTTATTAAAAATCACTGTGCTTATTTTTTTAACTTCGTACCCATAAAATAAAGCATTTCCTTTTTTTGGACACGCTAAGTATTCACAAGTGTAGATGTACGAAAAAACATTTCCTAACAGGCGATTTAAAAATACGCTGACTTTCCTGCAGAAACATATTTCAAAGGAGCAATCAATCTTAGATCTCGGTGTTGAAAATCCCTTTTCCAAGATTATGGAAGAACATGGCTATAGGGTATCAAATACAAAAGGAGAAGATTTGGATGTTGATTTTTCCACGGTATACCAAAGCGATTCGGAAGTAGTTACAGCATTTGAGATTTTTGAGCATCTATTGGCCCCGTTTAATGTTTTACAGAAAATAAAGGCAAATAAATTAGTGGCCAGCATACCCTTAAGATTATGGTTCTCCCCTGCCTACCAAAGTAAAACCGATCCGTGGGACAGACATTATCACGAGTTCGAAGATTGGCAATTTGATTGGTTGCTTGAAAAAGCAGGATGGAAAATCTTGGATTCTAGCAAATGGGCCAATCCTGTAAAGAAAATTGGAATTCGCCCATTTTTACGAAGCTTTACTCCAAGATACTATATCGTCTATGCCGAAAGAATTCCTTCTAAAAAGGCAGAAAAATGAGTTTGATTTGAAGTACTACATCATCATTCCCGCACATAATGAAGCCCCCTTCTTGGAAAAGACATTACAGTCAATAATCCGGCAAACTTTACAGCCAAAAAAAGTGATTATTGTTAATGATAATTCTACAGACAAAACAGAAAACATCATTGATGATTTTGCTCATAACTACGATATTTTCATAAAATTGAATACGGGTTCATCCAATGAACATATGCCGGGAAGTAAAGTAATAAATGCCTTTGGGAAAGGATTGGTTTTGTTGGATGATGAATATGACTTCATTGTAAAACTTGATGCAGATCTAATATTGCCAAATATCTATTTTGAAAAAATTGCATCTGTATTTAAAAACAATCCAAAAGTAGGTTTGACCGGCGGTTTCGTCTATGAGGAAAATGCAAGTGGAAATTGGGAACTGGACCACCCCATGAACAAGAATCACGTTCGTGGAGCATTCAAAGCCTATTCCAAGAATTGTTTTAAGGCAATAGGAGGCCTTAAATGTGCAATGGGATGGGATACAGTGGATGAATTGTTACTGCAATACCATGGTTACGAAATAAGAACCTTGGATTATTTAAAGGTCAAGCACCTTCGGCCTACAGGAAAAGCATATGATGCAAATGCCAGGCTATTACAGGGACAGGCCATGTATACCCTAGACTATGGATTTTGGCTTACCTTAGTCGCTTCATTTAAAATGGCCTTAAAGCAACAGAGATTAATTGCGCTCTATCATAATATGAAAGGATTCTTCAAGGCGCAGCAAAAAGGTCTTGCTAAAATAGTCACCAAGGATGAGGGGGTTTTTATTCGATCTCTAAGATGGAAGGGTGTCAAGAATAAGTTATTGCCTTAAATCAAAAAACCACCCTGGCGGTACCGCCAGGGTGGTTTTTTATGTAGTAAAGTATTTTTTTAGAAGCCCAACTCTTGTTTCACTTCTGCCAATAGATCTTTTCCTTTAGCAACTATAACACCGGCTCCTTGTTGTGCATCCAATACATAGTCATAACCTTGTGCTGCTGCCACCTTTTCAATAGCCGCTTTTGCCCTTTCGGTTATGGGAGCCATTAATTCAGCTTGTTTTTTCTGAAGTTCTTGCTGGGCATTTTGTTGTGCCTCACCTATATTCTTCTCAAAGCCTTGCAATTCTTGGGCTCTTTTCTGGTTTTCTTCTTCAGATTTTGAAGCGGACTCATTTGAATATTGTGTGTATTTATTTTTTAATTCAGTCATAGAGCTTTCGATATCGGCTCTATATGTTTCCTGTAATTTTTTTAACTCAGCTTCCGCTGCTTTCATTTCCGGCATTTGAGATAAAAGTTGCGTTACATCTATATGTGCTA
>CAZHJO010000101.1:0-8268 GCA_964532755.1 uncultured Maribacter sp.
AAAAGTAGGTTTTTTGCAAAAAACCTTACAGCTAAAGTTATCAAAAGTTATTGTTCACAAAAGGCAGCGAAATTCATTTTAAAACAATCTATATTTAGGACAGAATGACAAACATCATATTTCGTTACATGATGTTTTGTTTAATTTTGATACATATTCCAGAGAACCAATTGATGTATTGGATTATTGCCTTGATGATTTATCTGCTTTTGGCCATTGGTATGGTTCTTAGCCTATTGGTCAATGGGATAAAGCCAGCGAAAACCTTGGCATGGCTATTAACAATCTTCACTATTCCTGTTGCTGGTATTCTCCTATATTGGATGCTAGGCAGAAATCGCAGAAAATATTCTTGGAAAGAACTGCATGAAGATAAGGCTATAAAAGATTATTTAACTCGAATTCGACTAAAGCGATGCGATCAAAAATCCAAAATTGAAAATTCCGAGAATTTTGACAAATTGACCCATCTTATTGAAAAAACCTATGGTTTAAAACCTACCGATAATAATGAGGTAGTACTCTTAAAAGATGGGAAGGCAACTTTTGATGCCATTTTCAATGCCCTTGAAACCGCAGATAGTTACATATATCTATTGTATTACATATTCGAGGAAGGAGAACTTGCCGACCGTCTATTTGCATTGTTCAGAAAAAAAACAGCTGAAGGGGTAAGGATAAAGATCATTTACGATGGTGTTGGCAGTTATTCCCTTGGTAAAAAATATATCAAGGAATTAAAGGCCATTGGAGTCGAGGTCTATCCTTTTTTACCGTTTAAATTAGGACGGTTTTTGGCTTCGATTAATTACAGGAATCACAGAAAAATAATAATTGTTGATGGGAAGATTGCTTTTACTGGTGGCATTAATATCTCTGATAAATATTTAAAAGGGGATTTGGTCTTGGGAAAATGGCACGACATGCACCTACAATTAAAAGGAGCTTCTGTATTGGATTTACAGGTAGTTTTCGCAATAGATTGGTTCTTGGTGTCCGGGGATAAATCCGAGTTGGAGGCCGAACTACCCATGCAATCAAAGCGCATTGGAAATCAAATTGTCCAAATAGTCTATGGCGGACCGGATGATTACTTTTCCCCAATTGGTCAGACCTATTTTTCATTGATCAGCAATGCGAGAAAATACATTTATATTACCAACCCTTATGTTATTCCTGGAACTGCAATACTCAGAGCGCTTGAAGTAGCTGCAAATAGTGGTATTGATGTGCGATTATTGGTTTCAGCCAAGGCAGATAGCATACTGGTCAAATGGAGTGTAAGATCGTATTTTGAATCGTTACTGAAAGCCGGAGTCAAAATTTATCAATTTCCAGATGGATTTTTGCATAGCAAAATAATTGTCTCAGATGATAAAATCGTTTCTATCGGTACGGCAAATATGGATATTCGAAGCTTTGAGCAGAATTATGAAGTGAATGCCCTAGTCTACGATACTAAAACTGCCAAACTATTACAACAGGAATTCCTAGGTGAAGTAGAACAAAGTATTGTCGTGGACTATGAAACCTTTAAGAACAGGCCATATTTAGATAGGCTAAAAGAAGGTATTGCCAAAATCTTTAGTCCCTTGCTATAGGACTATGGTTTCATATCCCAATTCATTTCTGCACGTTTCCCCTTTAACCCATTTATCCAAATTATCGAAGGTTATTTCAGCAATATTGTTCAAGGCTTCCTTGGTAACATATGCTTGATGGGGTGTTATCAAAACATTGTCAAAGGAAAGCAGGTTAATTAAGTTTTTGTCTTCTATTCCCTGATCGGAGTTGTCTTTAAAGAATATTCCTTTTTCTTTCTCATAAACATCCGTGGCATAACCAGCTATCTTTCTTCCCATCAAAGCCATGATCAAGGCATTTGTATCAACAATTGCCCCGCGTGCGGTATTGATCAATAGCGCCTGTGGTTTCATCAATGAGAATGCTTCATCCGAGACCAAATAATGGGTTTCCCTGGTCAATGGAACGTTAATACTAATAATATCCGATTGTTGGTATACCTGATCCAAATCAACGTATTCTACCCCATATCTTTCTGCAAGTTTTTTATTTGGAAGTAAATCATGGGCGAGGATCTTACAACCAAAACCGTTCATTATCCTTACCAGGACAGAACCTATTCGTCCGGTACCAATGATACCAAAGGTCTTGTTCACCAGATCAAATCCCATTAGCTTTTTCTGTTCAAAGTTGTAGGAACGAACTTGCCTATTGGCTACATGAATTTTTCGATTCAAGGTCATTAACAAAGCCACGGCATGCTCGGCAATCGCATTGGGCGAATAATCAGGGGCATTGGCCACCTTAAGACCGAAGCGCTTCGCTGCCTTAATTTGAATATTATTATATCCAGCAGATCTAAGTGTTATATATTTTACTCCTAAATCCCTTAACTTTTCCAAAACCACCAAACAAGCGTCATCCCCGGAAAAAATACTTATGGCCTCGAAACCAACAGCCTTTATGGCTGTGTTAGTATCAAGTGCGTCCGGAATATATTTTACCTTGTAACCTGTCGCATTCGCCCTTTCTAAGAAAGGTATTTCAAAATCCTGGGCGCTATAAACTAGTAACTTCATTTTTAGGTTCTTTTCTGAAGATAAGATCTTGTTCCTCCATCGCCATGATCACCAATTTTACATAGTCGTTGATGGTCTTTTTAACATCAATGGGGTCGGTAATATCAATTGATCCCCTCCAGATTAATTCACGTTCTTTTCCTTCGCATATGCAGTATAATGAAGTTTCTGCGTGGTAAATAGTGAAGTCGTCGTAGTATTCTGGGTCGTAATAAATGTTTTGATGACTTAGATAGTCATCTTCAAAACCACCATAGTAACGATCCAAGTTGTCAATAGATCTTCTAAAATTTTCTACATTTTCAATACCGACCACTTTAGTGAACAAGATGGCATCAAAATCCTTATCCAATAACTGTTGTTCAACATCTGCCAATTCTTGTTCAGACCTTTCCGCTGATGTGAATGCAACATCGAACAAATCTATACTCCGCATAGACTCTACTCCCCTTTGCGTGAATTCTTTATACAATTTAGTTTCATAGTCATCCCGCGCGTCATCATCTTGGGTCATCCCTACAATCAGTACCTTATTAGCGTCAAATAGTACGATATCGGGATTTTTCCAATTCTCAACCAATTCGGCCGACGAACAGCCCATCAATACGATTAATGCTATTATACCTAACTTTTTCATGGTCCTAGTTTTATATTAGACTTTAGTTCAATAATCTCTTTTGTTTTTCTTTCTTCATTACTTTTGATATCATTTGGAATAAACTTCCCTTCAACTTTCGATATTCGATTAAATAATTATCAATGGCATAGATTAAATCCCTATGGGTTTCAGTATATGCTTTTTCCATTTTGGGTTGGTCCACGTCATCAAGCATTATTGAAAGCTGGTTTTCGTGAGCACGCACCTTTTTCAACATTACCTCAAGCTCTAATTCAGAATTGGAAATTGATGTTATCAGTTTTCTACTTTCTTCGAACAAACCCAAAGTTGTAATGGGTAATGTATAGGACTTAATCAAATCGTTCAGGAATAATTGTTCGTCTTTTGCGAATTTTAGTTCAGAAAGCCATTCAAGTGATGTCTGATGCATTTCTTCGGGACTTTTCCATTTCAAATACCTATAAATTTGTTTTTTAGTTTTCATTTTCTATGACTTTTAAGGATTAATAATCATATGGAATAAGTGGATTTTCCGCCATGGAAGCACCCTATTCTCTCATTCTAAATTATTCTTTTTCTATGCTTATAAAAATGATTTAAATCAGCTGAAACGAATGTTTATGCAATTTTGGACAATACGACCCGAGTACATCTCGTCACTGCGAGAAGAAATTATATGATGCTAATCACTAGGAATCAACATTTTAAACTGTATTTTTGATAGTATCATAAACCTTTTTCCCAATGCTTATCGATAATTACGAGCATTGTTGGGATTAAACCCAATATCGGGTCTAAATACGACAAAGTACTTCAGTATGAGAATCAAGACTTTGAACACTATAATCATCGAAGACTCTGAAACCCAAAGGACAATTATCGCCAAATTGGTGAAAGGACATCCGAATTTAAATCTGATTGGGGATTATAGAAATGGAATCCTCGCGTTGAATAGTATTCGCAAGAACCAAGTTGATCTTATATTACTGGATATAGAATTGCCCATGGTTAGTGGTTTCGAATTTCTGGAATCATTGGAAAAACCGCCATTGATCATACTTATATCAGCGAAAGCGGATTATGCCTTAAGGGCATTCGATTATGATATCACGGACTACTTACAGAAACCCGTTGAAAGGGCACGTTTTAATATTGCAATTGATCGTGCGTTGACCAAAAAAATCAATATAGCAAGTATAAATGACAAAGAGGAATTTATTGATGTTACCGTAAACCTTCAAAAAAAGAAAGTATATTTATATTCTATAAAATGGATTCAAGCTTTCGGTGACTATATTAAATTGGTTACAAGTGAGGGTAATTTTTTGGTGCTCTCGACCATGAAGGCTTTTTTAAACAAATTGCCAGAAAATCAATTCGTTAGAATACACAAATCATTCATTGTAAATGTAAATAAGGTCGACAATTGGAGCGCTAATAAGGTCGAGGTTGAAGGCACGAAATTACCGATGAGTAGATCTAGAAAAGATGAGTTGGAAAAGATACTGACAACTTCTTAGTTTCCTATTTCAACCGCTTTGCTCATTTATTGGGCTTTCTTCGCCTTAAAACACCCCCGGCATATTCAAAGATCTCGGATTTTAGATTTTGAAAATTTTCCAAACAACTTACTGCTTCTGCCTTTGTTTTTTCATGTTTTTGATAATACGTATTGTCACAGGTTACATCAGTACATTGAATCATACCGCCTAGGTCCTTTTCATGTTGGGCGATTATTTCACAAACCTCTTGTCTATTGATCTGAGCTTTTTTCAATCTGGTTTGGTAGTCCTGCAATCGTTCAAATAAGTTTGGGGTGTTTGGTTCAAATATGTAGGAGTTGAGTAAATGGTCTATAAACGTAAGTTCATCCTGCATTAAGTACAAATGCGACTTCCATTGTTGGAAATCGGTATGTAATATCTCAATTTTTTTAGCTTGACTCGCTTTCGTGAATTTATTTTTGGTAACCATGACCCATTGAATTTTTGTAAAACTATCAATGACAAATAAGCTTACCAATGATGAAGATCAGTTGATAGATCAAACCATTAACTCTAGTTGTTCATATAATTTAGGAATGTGTACCTGCCAACTGAATTCATCAGTTATTTTACTCCTGAATGCATCTAATGCAGTGGGCTCACCATGTATCAAAAAAACCTTCTCAGGTATATTCTTTATACCATGCAACCAATACATTAATTCTGATTGGTCGGCATGTGCTGAAAGACTTTCCAAATGCACAACTCTGGCTTTGACAGGAAAATATTTGCCGAATAGCTTTATTTCATGAGCACCCTCCAAAAGTCTTCTTCCTCGCGTTCCTTCTGCCTGATAGCCCACAATAAGTACCGTTGTAGTTGAATGGTCTATCAACTGTTTCAAATAAGTAAGCACCCTTCCGCCGGTAACCATTCCAGAACCCGCAATCACGATCTTTGGCCTAGGGTCATCAATGGTTTCCCAGGTTTCCTTATAGGAACTG
Source organism: uncultured Maribacter sp. (assembly GCA_964532755.1). Lineage (GTDB taxonomy): Bacteria > Bacteroidota > Bacteroidia > Flavobacteriales > Flavobacteriaceae > Maribacter_A. The sequence continues at coordinate 5,711 of CAZHJO010000101.1, forward strand.
ATGATGGTAACGTGCTCGCACATAGCTTGATATTCCTTCATGGATAGCTTATGCCATTCAGGAAAATGTTCAAAAACGGATAGAACATTATTCCCCATCGGACTATCAACAAAAATCGGAATATTTGGAATTTTGTTCTTTTTATAAAGCAGCCATAATTGATACATCAAGGATTGTAATCGCTCAACGGCAAAAGAAGGAATAATCAAATTGCCCTTATCATTAATTGTTTTCTGCACCAATTCGATCAGTAAGGCCTCCACGTCTTCCTCTGGATGTTTTTTGTTTCCATATGTACTCTCCACAAAGAGATAATCGGTCCATTTTGGCCTATCTGGTGGCGATAACAACAAATCTTCCTGTCGACCAACATCCCCAGAAAACACAAATCTTTTTTCAAATATGTCCAATTCCAAAAAAGTGGCACCAATAATATGACCATTGTATCTTGATCGAAATCTAATGTTTGGTGAAAGCGATACCCATTCATCTTTTTCATTGGACTCAAACAAGCCAATCGCCTTTTTGGCTTCTTTCATTGTATAGAAAGGCAAGGCTGGTCTATGCTTGCTATAACCTTCTTTGTTCGCCCTTTCGGCCTCTTCTTCATGAATTTTGGCACTATCCTTTAAAATTATCCCAGTAATCTCCAGCGTCGGCTTAGTTCCTAATATTTTGCCCTTAAATCCTTCTTTTACCAATCTAGGTAAATAGCCCGTATGATCCAAATGCCCATGGGTGAGTAAAACAAAATCGATGTTGTTGGCCTCAATGGGCAAAGGCTTCCAATTAAATTGCCTTAACTCTTTCAATCCCTGAAACATGCCACAATCGACCAATAGATTTAGCTCTGCAGTTTGCAAATAGAACTTTGATCCCGTAACGGTACCTGATGCACCTAAAAAATGAACTTTTACCGTATTCATGGCGCTCAACAGTTACACAATTGGCGAAGTTCCTTCATTATTCTTTCCTTTCTCGCTCCTGAAATTTCCAAATGGTCAAGAAAAAAACTGTCATTCAATAGTTGCCGGCATAAAACAATATCCCTACTCAACAAAAATTGTTTTTCTCGATTACTCAACAATGTAGACACTGTGATAGGGTACAGACCCAACCTATCAATCCGATCTTTGATACCATCGCCTTTGGGAACATCCCAACTCAACAAATACAGGTCTACACATTCGCCATATGCAATGGCATCTTTGGTGAAGCGTGTATTGGTTACCACCCAGCCTTTATCCATATGTACGGTATTGCTTTTTTTACTTTCCCAATGGGTTTTTATATCATTATACCTGGAATGAATGTACAATGGCACTTTCACATTACAGTTACGCCCTTCTTCTCCATGAAACTTACATTCGATGATGGCAAGAAGTCCATTTTTCTTGGCAAAAACATCAACCTCATGTTTTATGCAATTTCCATCCATAACCTTACCTACTTCGGTAGAATAACCTGAGTAATCCAAAACGGCGGAAACGAATTTCTCAAATGGAAAGCCTGTAGGTCCCAACTCATATATTGCCTTTTTTAATTTGTATTTTGAGGCATAGATAGATTTTTTCTTTTTCAACAAATTGAAAGCGCGATTATATATTTCCTTAGTGGAAATACCCTGATACAGTTCATCACGTACTTGGTCTACGATCTGGTTGACCAAGGTATCGTCGGCCCCACTGCGAAGTAAGGACCTTCTTAATTTTGTCAATGAAAACCTAGCCCTTTCTCCCGAGGACTTGATAATTTGAAACTCCTTGATTGCCATGTTGGATTCTTTATGTGAAAACCAGTTCCTCTTTTTGGTGAACAATTCAATATGCAGGTTTACCGAAGAACTCGCGAACCAACTTTCTCACTTGGTTATTGGTCATGCTATCTACCTTGGTCACGGTCTTCACCTTGGACGCCAGAATGGGATATTTATTATCCAACTCTTTTTTGAACTTATTAGCCGTTTCGGCAGGCCCGAAAATCGCTATCGCATCAGCTGTTTTAATGAAATCCGCTAATTTCATGAAATAGGTCTTATACTGATGTTTTTCCCGCTCTAGATATTTGCTGTCCTGAACAACGTCCTGTGGGCCCCATTTTGCAGATTTCGTACCCGACCCGCCCTTGGGGCGAAAAACCTCTATCTCGGACAAAAGTGTTTCCAACCTTTCCGATTCCGCAGTAAGCGTAACCATATGCGCTTTTTCCTTATCTAGCCAAATGCCAATATTTTTCATAATACGATTTTTAAACATTAACTTAAAGATGCAAATTACAAGGGTTCCGACAATGATCTAAATCAGTCTGTTCCTGGAATCACCAAAAATGGAATGTCGATATTGAAAGTCAACTTTTTAATCAAGGGCTCATGTAACAATTTTTCTAAAAAACTATGTTCGTATTTGACCATGGCAAGCATCCCTATACCCAATTCATCTAAAAATACCTGAATGGCTTTCGTCTTACTCGTAAAATTGGGCATCCAATGTACCGTATTTTCCATTGGACCTAAATATGCCCTCAAAGTTTTGAGATTACCTTCTTGTATCTTGGATAAA
>CAZHJO010000102.1:0-8242 GCA_964532755.1 uncultured Maribacter sp.
ACCTAAAAGGTGTTCAGGGGTTGTATTCGAAACAGGATTTAGAAGGAGTTGAGAAATATGCCCCCGACAATAAGACTTGCAATAGAGCGGTAATTGTGGGCGGAGGTTTAATAGGCATTGAACTGGCTGAAATGCTTCGTAGTAGAGGTATACCAGTCACATTTTTGGTTAGGGAAGATAGTTTTTGGAATGTTGTTTTACCTTCAGGTGAATCCAAAATGATCAACGAACATATTATTGAACATCACATCGACCTCCGCTTGTCGACAAATCTTGTCGAAATCATTTCGGATGAAAATGGAAGAGCCAAAGCGGTGACTACAGATAAAGGGGACACCATAGCATGTGATTTTGTCGGACTTACGGCCGGGGTTTCCCCAAATATTGATTTCCTCAAAGAAAGTGGTATTGAGCTTGGTCGCGGCGTCAAGGTCAATCGTTTCCTTGAAACCAATGTCAAAGATATATATGCAATTGGAGATTGTGCAGAGCAGCATGAAGCTATAGGTAACCGGAGGCCTATAGAGGCGGTTTGGTACACCGGTAGAATGATGGGTGAAACGGTCGCCCAAAGCATTTGTGGAAACAAAATCGAATACAAACCAGGTCACTGGTTTAATTCCGCGAAATTCCTGGATATAGAATACCAAACCTATGGATGGGTATTCAGTGAAAAATTAAAAAAGGATTTTGAAGTACATTTTCATTGGCGGCATCCTAAAGAGAAAATTTGCATTACAATGGCCTATCACACAGAAACCAAAGAATTCTTGGGCATCAACACTTTTGGAATACGTATGCGGCATGAAATCTTTAATAGATGGCTTTCGGAAAATCGTGATGTGGATTATGTTATGAAGTATTTGAAGGATGCCAATTTTGACCCTGAATTCTATAGGCAGTACGAATCTGACATTGTATCAAAATTCAATTCGGAATTAGGAGCTAATATTATTCTCCAAAATAAAAGTTGGAAACGAATTTTTAAAACAGCATAAGGCAATATGAAATCTATAAAAAACATTGGCCTTATTATATTTTTAGTAGGCTTGGGAATTTTTTCCTCACTTATTTTCATAGGTGAATTTGAGGTCAATCAAGAAACTCTGGATCAAGTGATTTCTGAAAAAGGCATAAAGAGTGAAATCTTCATTGAAGGGTTGCAAAAAGAGGTAGTAGGTAAAAGATTCGACGGCATGCTAGCACTCTCACCAAAAATCACTACCGCATTAGCAACCGCAAACCAACAACATCGGAAAAACAAGGAGTACAAAAAAGTTGTTTATACTGGCCCTCATGATATGGCTGCGTTCATAGGAAAGAAGGCTGGTAGTGGTTTTATAACCAACAATAAAGGTTTAATGTGGTTTTTAACCTTTGGTTTGGGTATAATCGGAGCCTTAATGTTTATTGTACCAAACGTAATATTGCTCGGTGCAAAAGGAATAAAAAATGATGGTATTTATCATGAAAATGCCACAAACAAAGGTTGGATTGCCTGGTTGGTATTCATCTTTCTAGTCGCTTTTTATCTAATTCTTTATTTCCGTTCAGAATATGCAGTGAATTGGACCTATTTACTTGACCCGATCAGTGAAAGCCTCAGCGGCAATCCGGCCGGGCATTGGTTTGTTTACGGTTTTATGTATTGTGTGGTCATGACCGTTATGGCTGTTCGTATGTATATAAAATACCGTCATAATAAGTATCAAATGGTGCGCACGACTTCGGTTTTGTTCTTTCAAATCGTATTTGCCTTCCTTATTCCCGAAATCATGGTGAGATTGCAAATGCCTTATTACGATTTCAAGAATGCCTTCCCATTGGATTATGATTTCTTTTTTAGTTGGAACTTAAAGGAGCTACTAGCCAGTGGCGGAATTGGTCTGTTCATACTCGTTTGGGGTGTAGTTTTGACACTGATTATTGTACCCGTAATGGTTTACTTTTTCGGTAAAAGATGGTATTGTTCTTGGGTCTGTGGTTGTGGTGGTCTCGCCGAAACCTTAGGTGATCCATACCGGCAACATTCGAACAAGTCACTTTTTTCATGGAAGGTTGAACGTTGGCTAGTGCACGGGGTTTTGCTTTTTGCAATAGTCATGACCGGAATGACGTTGTACAGCTTTTTTACCGAAACAGGTACGGTATTGGGTATTAAGACACAAAATGTACAGAATAGTTACAGCCTTTTGATAGGGGCTTTTTTCGCAGGAGTTATTGGTACGGGATTCTATCCGATTTTCGGTAATAGGGTATGGTGTAGATTTGGTTGTCCTTTGGCCGCCTATTTAGGATTTGTACAACGTTTTAAATCCCGTTTTAGAATAACTACCAATGGTGGGCAATGCATTTCTTGTGGAAATTGTTCAACCTATTGTGAGCAAGGTATTGATGTAAGGGCCTATGCCCAAAAAGGAGAAAATATCATCCGTTCAAGTTGCGTTGGCTGTGGTGTTTGTTCAGCTGTTTGCCCTAGAGGGGTCTTGAAGCTCGAAAATGGCCCTGAAAAAGGTCGTATCAACCCCACGCAAGTACTATTGGGCAATGATGTGGATCTCATGGAATTAGTTAATAAGTAATTATGACCCATAAATTATTGATATCATTACTTGTTGTTTTCGTCCTCCACCTAACAAATCATTCCGAACCAGGTTATTTCAAAGATTTCTATGAATCAGGTAATCTAAAATCGGAAGGTTGGTTAGAGGATGGAAAGAAAACAGGATATTGGAAATTCTATTATGAGAACGGCAAAATTTCAGAACAAGGGCACTACAAATACAACAGAAGAGAAAAGTATTGGTATTTTTACAGCCCAGACAGAATCCGAATCAAGGAAGGCGGTTACTACGCTGGGAAGATGACCAGTTGGTGGTTGTTCTACGATAAGAAAGGAAGAATTGATCATAAATGTCAGCTTAACAACGGTAAGAAAAACGGGTACTGTCTCAAATATGAAAATGAAGAGCTGGTCTCTGCCGAAAAATATCAAAATGGGAAAAAAATCAAGGAATGGTTTGATTTTGTTGATTTTCAGCGAGAGAATAAATTATCGGATCTAAAATAATGACGCACATTAAGGTTATTATCCCCGCTTTTAATGAAGCTGATTCGATTTCCCAAGTAATCCAAGAAATTCCTGAATCGGTTTCCGAGATTATTGTTGTCAATAATAACTCAGTGGACGAGACGGCTAAAAATGCCGAAAAAGCCGGTGCAACCGTTCTTAATGAAAATAAAATGGGTTATGGCTATGCCTGTCTTTGCGGAATGGATTATGTTGCCCAACAATCCGAAACACCTGATATCATCGTATTTATCGATGGCGACTATTCTGATTATCCTGAAGATTTGACGAAAGTTGTGCAACCCATTATCGACCAAGATATTGATTTCGTTATTGGGGCACGCGTTAAAGCGAAAAGGGAGAAAGGAAGTATGACGCCCCAACAAATATTCGGAAATTGGTTGGCAACTTTTTTAATGAGATTGCTTTTTAGGGCAAAATTTACTGATTTGGGGCCCTTTAGAGCTATAAAATATGATAAGTTGTTAACATTACAAATGGAGGACAAGACCTATGGCTGGACAGTGGAAATGCAGCTAAAGGCATTGAAAAAACAATTGACATATATCGAAGTACCAGTACGTTACAAAAAAAGAATTGGAATTTCAAAGGTGTCAGGTACAGTAAAAGGTAGTATATTTGCGGGCATAAAAATTCTAGGGTGGATTTTTAAATACAGTATTAAATAATATGGGACTTATAATTTCTTATTTAATTATTGCCATTTACAGTGTAGCGCTGCTATTGATATTCTTTTATAGTCTAGCACAGTTAAACCTTTTGGTCAATTATTTAGGGAACAGGCGCCAAAACCAAAGTGCACCTAAATTCAACCTATTGGACCCAAAGGAGATTCCTTTTGTAACCATTCAGCTACCTGTGTACAATGAGGAATATGTAATGGAACGTCTTTTGGATAACATTGCAAAAATTGAATATCCGAAAAGTAAATTAGAGATACAGGTGTTGGATGATTCTACCGATGATACGGTCGAAGATACCGCAAATAGAATTAAGGCTTTACAGGTAAGTGGATTGGACATTCAACATATTCGTCGGGAAAATCGTCAAGGATTTAAGGCGGGCGCCTTAAAGGAAGGACTCTTAACCGCTAAAGGTGATTTCATTGCCATTTTCGATGCGGACTTTTTACCAGATTCAGATTGGTTAAAAAAGACCGTAGTCTATTTTAAGGATGAGGAAATCGGCGTAGTACAAACCCGTTGGGGCCACATAAACCGTGATTATTCTACATTGACAAAAATACAGGCCTTTGCATTGGATGCCCATTTTACATTGGAACAAGTAGGTCGAAATTCTAAAGGTCATTTTATCAATTTTAATGGTACTGCTGGTATTTGGCGCAAAGAATGTATTCTTGATGCCGGTAACTGGGAAGGTGATACCTTGACCGAAGATTTGGATTTAAGCTATAGGGCCCAATTGAAGAACTGGAAATTCAAGTATTTGGAAGATGTTGAAACGCCTGCAGAGTTACCTGTTGTGATCAGTGCTGCACGTTCACAACAATTTCGTTGGAATAAAGGTGGTGCCGAAAATTTCAGGAAATCAGTATTGAGCGTAATTTCAGCGAAAAACATCTCGTTCAAAACAAAATTTCATGGAGTTATGCATTTGTTGAACAGCTCAATGTTCCTTTGCGTTTTTATCGTTTCCATTTTAAGCGTCCCTACAATGTATATCAAAGAGGTGTATCCTCAGTTCGATTGGGTGTTCAGTGTACTCAGCTTTTTTGTCCTAAGTACCATAATTCTCTTTATTTGCTACTGGTTCACCTACAAGAGTATTCAGGGAAGCAGCTTTGACAATTTTGTCGACTATATAAAACTCTTCTTTACCTTTTTCTCTGTTGCCTTAGGCTTCTCATTACACAATTCAATTGCTGTTTTGGAAGGTCATATGGGCAAAAGAAGCGAATTTATAAGAACCCCGAAGTTTAATCTTAATAGTATTACAGATAGTTGGAAAGGCAATAAATACCTTACTAAAAAGCTATCCCGAAATATGATTCTGGAATTTGCCCTAATGGGGTATTTCCTCTTCGGAATGTACAGTGCGGTCCCATTGAATGATTTTGGCCTGTTCCCATTCCATTTTATGTTGTTCGCCGGTTTTGGTTTTGTTTTCTTCAAATCACTTACGGCACGGGCGTAAACAATTCTTTTTAATTGGACTTTTTTTCGGTTATTTGTACTGACCCTTTCACAAATAACAATGCTCAATCAGATTATAACATATTGGAAACTGCATAAGGTTCCAATAGTACTGGCTATATTGAGTATAGGTTTATACTACACATTTGCCTACCATCTTGAACGGGCCGATTTCATTAAATTGATAAGCCTTTTTGGAGCATTATTCTTCCTTTGCTTTAAACTCATTCAATTTGAAAAATGGAACTTCAAATTTTTGTTGTTCGTCGGCATTCTTTTTCGTTTGGTATTCCTATTGACCGAACCAAACCTTTCCCAGGATTATTACCGCTTTATCTGGGATGGCGAATTGGTCAGCAATCTAATCAATCCGTATTTACAGTTACCAAACACTTTAATTGAACAACAGGATTTGGTTATCTCCAATGCACGTGAACTCTATCTGGGGATGGGAGAATTAAGCGCACGGCATTTTAGTAACTACCCTCCATTAAATCAATATATATTTGCGTTGGCTGCACTGCTTGGTGGTAATAGTATTTTAGGAGCCACTATTGTGATGCGGTTGATCATCATTTTATCGGAAATCGGTATTTTTTACTTCGGACGGAAATTACTCAAGAATCTCAACCTTTCACCACATCTAATTTTTTGGTATTTCCTGAATCCATTGATAATAATTGAACTTAGCGGGAATCTTCATTTTGAAGGTGTTATGCTTTGTTTTTTCATTGCATCATTGTACTTGCTATCTATTAACAAGTGGATAATGGCCGCAGTCATTTATGCACTATCTATTTCAGTGAAGCTAGTACCCCTGATCTTTTTACCTCTTTTTTTAAAACATCTTGGGTATAAGAAAAGTATGCTCTTCTATATAGTCATAGCAATCACTTCACTCGTGTTGATCGCACCTTTTCTATCAAACGAATTTCTAAGCAATTATACCAGTACCATAGGACTTTGGTTCTCTAACTTTGAGTTTAATTCGGGCTTTTATAATGTTATAAAACAAATTGCGGTAAAGCTCGAGGCGAAACCCTGGGAACTGATAAAAACCTATGGCAAAATAACACCTTATATAATAGTTTCGTTGGTATTGTTCGTCACTTTCTTAAGAAAAAATCAGCATTTACAAGTCCTGATTACATCAATGCTTTGGATTCTGACCGCCTATTACCTGCTGGCTACAACGGTGCATCCTTGGTATATTGTATTCCTAGTTCTTTTGACCATTTTTACACAATATAGATTTTCACTGGTTTGGTCCCTGGTTGTCATATTAAGCTATTATGCCTATTCCCAGATGAATTTTAAAGAGCATCTGGGTCTTCTGTCGATCGAGTATATTGTTGTATATGGATTTATTATTTTCGAATTGTTCAGACTAAAGAGCCTAAAACTGCTATTTCGTAAAAATTGAGGCCTAATCGATGCTATTTCAATTTAATTTGTACATTTGGTCAATAATGGGAAACGAACTACATATTTCTGCAACTAATTGGGCATTGGCTCCCAATCGTTCGTTTGTGCCTGTACGTCGCCGCCCGTAAGGGTGTCTTCCAGTATGGAAATAGGTGAGTCCATTTCCGCATAATCAAACAAATCATTATTCAATCCTTTTATTAAAACAAGTAACAATGGAAATTGTTATTGCCAACGAATCCCATTTTAAATATGCAGCGATAATTTGCGACACCATAGCCGAATCGGCCAAGGTAAGGGGTACGGGTATTGCCAAAAGAACACCAGAGTACATTCTCAAAAAACTCGAAAAAGGTAATGCCGTCATTGCTTTGGATGATGGCAAGTTCGTAGGGTTCTGCTATATAGAAATTTGGGGACACAACAAGTACGTGGCAAATTCAGGACTTATCGTTCACCCGGATTATAGAAATCAGGGAATGGCCAAAAAAATCAAGAAAACCATTTTTGAGCTTTCAATTAAAAAATTCCCTACAGCAAAGATTTTTGGAATCACAACTGGTTTGGCCGTAATGAAGATAAATTACGAACTAGGATACCAGCCTGTAACATTTTCAGAGTTGACCGATGATCCCCAATTTTGGAAAGGCTGTCAAACATGTAAGAATTTTGATATTCTTACCCGGACCGAACAGAAAATGTGTTTGTGTACTGGTATGTTATATGACCCCACCAAAAAGGGTAATGATATTAAGAAAGAAAAAATCAATAGTAAATCGTTCAAAAGGTTAAAAAGCATAAAGGAGCAATTATTCTTAAAAAGAAGAAAAAAATGAAAAAATTAGTTTTAGCATATAGCGGAGGATTGGACACCTCTTATTGCGCAAAATACCTGTCCAAGGAAAAAGGTTTCGAAGTACATGCGGTTAGCATAAATACAGGCGGATTCTCGAATACCGAAATTGCATCCATAAGATCAAAAGCGCTGGAATTAGGAGCAACTTCATACACATCGATTGATGCTGTACAGACCTTCTACGATAAAGTAGTCAAGTACTTGATTTTTGGTAATGTCCTAAAAAACAACACCTACCCACTTTCTGTAAGTGCAGAGCGTATAGTCCAGGCCATTGAAATCGTTAATCATGCGAAAAAAGTAGGTGCAGACTATATTGCACATGGAAGTACTGGAGCTGGTAATGACCAAGTTAGATTTGACATGATTTTTCAAATCATTGCACCAGAAATTGAAATAATTACACCTATTCGGGACAATAAACTTTCCAGGGAAGTTGAAATTGACTATTTAAAGGAAAATGGGGTCGATTATCCTTGGGAAAAGGCAAAATACTCGATAAATAAAGGACTTTGGGGAACTTCAGTTGGTGGCGATGAGACCCTAACCTCAAATTTACCTTTACCCGAAAATGCCTATCCTAGTCAATTGCAGGAGAAAGAACCAAAAGAAGTTAAATTGACTTTCGAGAAAGGCGAATTGGTAGCTATTGATGGTAAAAACGATTCTCCCGTGGTAAATATTGAAAAATTGAATGCCATGGCATCCAAATATGCC
>CAZHJO010000103.1:0-8226 GCA_964532755.1 uncultured Maribacter sp.
TTCACTTGTATTCTCAAAACCTTTTATGACTTTATCGATCTGCCGTCGGATCAATTCATAGTCCTCGCCCATAGCTTTCCAGTTCACGGAATGATTTCCTTCAAAATAAGTGTCGGCCAATTCAGTAATGAGCTCTGGTTCGCTCTTTATATTTTCAGAAGCTGGTTTAAGAAGTCCACGGGATTGCCGCACCCTTCCCATACTATTCTCAACGGTGATATAACGCTGCTGTCCGTTTTTCATATCTTTCTCAGAACGGCCAAAAGTGGGAAGAATCAATGCAGTTTTCCCGGTCACTAAATGTGAACGATTCAATTTGGTACTTATCTGCACAGTCAGATTACATCGCTGCAAAGCTTCTGCAGTGTACTCAGTATCTGAAGCGGCCATCAAAAAATTACCCCCCAAACACACAAACACCTTTCCCTCTCCTTCATACATCGCACGCATAGCACCTACCGTGTCAAGACCCTCTTTATTCGGAGGGGTAAAACCCAGATGTTCTTTTATACGTTCATTCAATGCTTCATCAACATGATGCATAATACCCACACTCCTATCACCTTGTACATTACTATGGCCCCGAACAGGACAAGTGCCCGCATTTGGCTTTCCAATAGCTCCCTTGAGTAGCAATAGATTGATATATTCCCGTATGGTTTCCACGCTGTTCTTATGCTGAGTAAGGCCCATGGCCCAACAAACTACAATCTTGGATTTAGACGCCAAAAGCCGAACGGTCTCATCAACCCTAGCCTCCTCTACGCCTGTGAGTTGAAGCAGTTCATGGGCATCATAATTCTTAATATCGTTCATTAGCGATTCATACCCATCTACGTATGTATTGATAAAGTCATGGTCAAAAACTGTACCCGATTCCGAATCCAAACCGATTAGCTTTTTGATGATCAATTTAATAAGAGGGATATCCTGATTGATATGTACGGGCAAATGAATGTTGGTCAAATCCTCGCCTTTTCCCAACATGCCTTTTACACTCTGGGGATTCCTAAAATTGACAAGTCCGGACTCCTCCAGTGGATTAATACTGATGATCTTTCCTCCATTTTCCTTGCACTTTTCCAAGGCGGACAGCATTCGAGGGTGATTGGTACCCGGATTTTGTCCTGCTACGATAACTACTTCTGCATTGTGAAGATCTTCGAGTTTTATAGAACCTTTGCCAATGCCCAAAGTTTCTTTCAATGCCACGCCACTACTTTCATGGCACATATTGGAGCAGTCCGGCATATTGTTGGTACCTAATGCCCTGGCGAACATGCCATATAAAAACGCTGCTTCGTTACTTGAGCGGCCCGACGTATAAAAAATGGCCTCATCTGGCGAGATTAAGTTCCGTAATTCTTTTGTAATCAGAGCATAAGCTTCTTGCCAGGAAATTGGCTCGTAATGTATCTTGCCCGGGCGGAGCACCAGTGGTTCCACTAGTCTTCCAAACTTGTTCAATTCATAATCGGTAAGTTGGGAAAGGTGCTCTACTGAATTGGCTTTAAAAAAGTCGCTCCCAATATGCTTTGTGGTAGCCTCATCGGCCAGCGCCTTAGCTCCATTCTCACAAAACTCCCCTATTTTGGAAGGTTTTTCAGGATCAGGCCAAGCACAGCTAGGACACTCAAAGCCGTCATTCTGGTTCATATTCAACAAAGCGCGCAAAGAACGCGTGACCCCCATTTCCTTAAAACCATGTTGTAACGCAGCCTGTATGCCCAACATTCCGGCGGCATGGCGAACCGGTTCTGATAACTTGATGTTTGTGAAATCATCAGACCCACGAACTGAAACATTCCTACGAAATTTCTTATCCATCTTTAAAGTTAGGTTTAAAAATGGACATTGATCGCACCGTTAACACTTACCCGCTTTGGGATTTGGATATTTGTCCGATTGGTCTTCATGCGTATTATCCAAACAGGCAAAATCCTTTTCCAATAACAAGAAAAACGTATCGCCATTCGAAAGATCTTCGTAATGTTCGAGTCCTACAACATCATTATCATCCCAATCTTTTGCAAAATTTTCAGGAACAGCAAGCGTAATGGTATTGTCATTGAAATCGACCTGTAATTTTTCAATCTTTTTTTGTTTAACACCATAAACAAATGTGGTTGAGTTAAACTGGGTAGTTTTTTCAATCCGCCCTTCTTCACAAAACTTTTTGACCTCGGTGGGCGTCAATCGAAAGCGCACTGAATTTTCCTTTATTCTTATTTTCATTTATACGATTATATTGTTTTGAACTTATTCGAAGTTAGTGAATTCAAGGAAAACAAGAATTCTTGGAAAACACAGAATCAAATCAATTTTTGCAACTTAAACGATACATCCTAACAAAAACAACTAAATTTATAGACGTACTTGAACTTCTTCGAAGTTCTACGAAATACGACCATAAATGAAGAAGCATTTCCTTAAACTCACTTTGATATTCTCAATTGTGGCAAATTCATTAATTGCGCAAGAGACAACCCCGGATTGGGAAAATCCCGAAGTGTTCGGAATCAACAAATTAGGGGCCCATGCCTATTTTATTCCTTTTCAAAATCAGGAAAGTGCACTTTCTTTTGACGTTACAGCGTCGGACAGGTATCAACTTTTAAATGGTTATTGGGATTTTAAATTCCTAAATAACCCGGATGACACACCTTCGGATTTTTTTGCATTAGAATATAATATCAGTTCTTGGGATTCAATACCCGTACCTTCCAATTGGCAATTGCAAGGTCACGGAATGCCTATTTATGCCAATATCGCTATGCCTTTTGAAAGCAATCCTCCTTCAGTACCCCATGAAGGCAATGAAACGGGATTGTATCGACATACATTCAATGTTGATGCCTCTTGGTCACAAGATAAAACAATTCTGGCCTTTGACGGTGTACAATCAGCATTTTACCTCTGGATAAACGGGTTGAAAGTTGGCTATAGCGAAGGAAGTATGACAACCGCTGAATTTGATGTAACCCCATTTATAAAAACGGGAGAAAACGCATTGGCCCTGCAAGTAATCCGCTGGTCCGATGGCAGTTATATGGAAAATCAGGATTTTTGGAGGTTAAGCGGTGTTTATAGGGATGTGTATTTGTATAGAAAGCCAAAAACTAATTTCAATGACTTTCAAGTAGTAACAGATTTAGATGCGAAGTATGAAAACGCAATGCTCACCATTGATGTACAAATCGATAATCCATCAGCTATTTTTAATGGAAATATCCAGTTTATACTATTAGATCTGGCAGGTGAGGAATTGGTCAATGAAACGACCTTCTTTGAACAAGCTGATGTTCGTGTGAATTTCCCCATTCAAAATCCGAAAAAATGGACCGCTGAAACTCCCAACCTTTACACCTTGGTTATGAACCTGAAAGCCGATGATGGATCAGAGGAATCCCTTGCCAAAAAGATTGGCTTTCGGGAAGTGGAAATTAAAAACGGACAGGTGCTGATCAATGGGGTGGCTCCCTTGTTCAAAGGGGTCAATAGGCATGAATTTGACCCTTATAATGGCCGTGCACTTGATGAGGCTTCTATGCTACAGGATGTTAAATTAATGAAACAGTACAATTTCAACGCTGTTCGTACCTCGCACTATCCCAATCAAACACGTTGGTATGAACTCTGTGATGAATACGGACTTTATGTAATGGATGAGGCTAATTTAGAAAGTCATGATCTGTGGATGAATTACAACCTTAGCCCCGTGAAGTTTCCCGAATGGAAAGATGCCATTGTTGAACGAGGTGTTGCCATGGCGGAACGTGATAAAAACTTTGCTTCTGTTGTTATGTGGTCATTGGGAAATGAAGCAGGGTACGGTCCTAATGTCGATGCAATGGGCGAAGCCATACGTTCCATTGATAAGAGTAATAGACCTATTCATTATGAGAGTAAGGATATTGGTATTGGCCTTAAAGAATTTCAGGAAGCCAATGTTATAGGTAAAATCAAGGGAGGAATGATGCTCTTTGAAAAAATGGATGGTCCTGCCAACCAGGAAATAGGGTCCACCATGTATCCTATGCCAATCAAGGCCCAAAAAAATGCCCTTACCGATACGTCTAGGCCCTATATCATTTGCGAATATGCACATGCCCAGGGCAATAGTACCGGACATTTTAAACAATTCTGGGACATCTTTGAAAAGAATCCTACCATGCAAGGCGGATTCATTTGGGACTGGGTAGACCAAGGATTGGTTAAAAAGGATGAAAACGGAACTGAGTTCTATGCCTATGGTGGTGATTTCGGGGATGAAATAGGTGATTCCAACTTTTGTATAAACGGACTTATATTTCCCAATCGCGAACCGCATCCAGCGTTGGAGGAAGTAAAAAAAGTACAACAATACGTAAAATTCGATTCGATTGAAATAAAGAATGGAACCTTTAAGATCACCAACAAATACTTCTATCAAAATCTGGATTTCACCCAATTACATTGGAACTTGACCGCCTCGGGAGAAAGCATAAATACTGGAAATCTGGCGTTGCTAAATTTGAAACCTGGCGCGTCACAAGAAGTTCAGGTTCCCATAAGAAAAAATACCTTCAAAAAAAACAAGGACTATCATTTGACCCTCAGTCTTGTCTTAACTGATACCCTAAACTGGGCCAACGCTGGTCATGAAATTGCCTGGGAGCAATTCACCTTGGCAAAAGCGGAGAAAGAACAAGCCATTACAGCAACGGGAAGTCCTATTAAAAAAGTAACCTCCGATGAGGGTATCACTTTTGAAAATGATGCCTTCAGCCTTGTTTTCAATACCGAAAATGGGCTTCTCGAAAACTATCAAAAATCAGGGGAGCAAATTTTTACCCAAGGCCCCAAACCGAACTTATGGAGGGCACCAACCGATAATGACAGGGGCAATCCCAATATACCTTTTGTAGTTTCCAATGGTACCCATTGGGCCAATATGGGATTGGATAAAATACAGACCCATGTTAGCAAATACTCGATCGAAGAGATCGCTGATAATGAGGTGCATATCAAGGTTAAAGGGAAATTAAAAAGCCCGGCGACAACATTCGCATATGAAACCACCTATTCGCTTTTAGGCAATGGTTTTATCAAGACGGACCATAGATTAATACCCCCCAAAGTTTTTGGAAGTATGGCGAAAATGGCATTTATCGCCGGGTTCATAGGTGCTTTGATCATGCTTTTCATTTTGATCTTGATTCGCAAAAAAGTAAAACGCAAGTTCGTCAAGTTTCTTTTGATGGTCATTCCATTCTTGCTGCTCTTAGTATCCCTGGCAGCCTTTGGTTACGGCGTCAAGGATTATTTTACGATGAAGCCTTTGGCAAAAGTTGGTATGCAATTGCTCTTACCCCAAGAATCCCAAAATATGGTATGGTACGGTAGAGGTCCTTTTGAAAATTATCCCGATCGTAAAACAGGTTCCAAAATGGGTCTTTATTCATCTACGGTTGATGAGCAATATGTGCCTTATATACGTCCGCAGGAAAACGGCAACAAAAGCGATGTGCAATGGGTACGCATAAGCGATAATAATGGGGTTGGACTAGTCATTGAAGGGGATGCCCTGAATATTTCAGCACACAATTATAGCTTGAAAAACCTAACTGAAGCCACCCATACTCCCGATATCAAAAAAGCGGAGGAAGTAACCTTAAATGTAGACCTTAAAACTTCAGCACTTGGTGGCTCGTCATTTATGTACAATTTCTTGGAAGAGTATCTTTTAAAGGACAAGGAATACAGCTATTCCTTTTGGTTAAAACCATTACCTACGAATGTCCTAGAGAATGGAAAATAATCAATTTCTTTTTTCAATATTTTTCAGGTATAAAAGTCTGGTATTTCATAGGAGGGCGAACATAACTTTCGTATTGGGGCAATGGCGGAAGCTCAATCGAATCATACTTCATTTCCTTAAAGGGAATCTGACTTAAAATATGATCAATACAATTGAGTCGTGCCTTTTTCTTATTGTCAGCATTAACTACATACCAAGGTACTTGTTTGGTATCGGTATGGGCAAACATCTCGTCTTTGGCCTTGGAATATTCCAACCATCGTGAACGTGATTCCAAATCCATGGGGCTGAATTTCCAACGTTTTAATGGGTCTTTGATACGACTCTTAAAACGTTTCTCTTGTTCCTCATCACTTACCGAGAACCAGTACTTCAAAAGAATAATACCAGATCTTACCAACATACGTTCAAACGACGGGCAGGAACGTAAAAACTCTTCGTGCTCCGCTTCGGTGCAAAAGCCCATGACCTTTTCGACTCCGGCCCTGTTGTACCAACTTCGGTCAAAGATCACTATCTCCCCTGCAGAAGGCAAATGCGCTGCATAACGTTGAAAATACCATTGCGTTTTTTCCTTTGAAGTTGGTACTCCCAAAGCCACTATCCTGCATACCCGTGGGTTCAAAGGCTCGGTAAATCTTTTGATCGTACCTCCTTTACCCGAGGCATCGCGACCTTCAAAGATAATGACCACTTTCAGCCCTTGCGTTCGTACCCATTCCTGAAGATGAACCAGTTCTTTGTGCAAACAAGCAAGTGCATCTTCATAATTATCCTCGCTTATGGCACATGTTATGCGTTTAAATTCTCCCATAAAACGAAAGTAACAAAAAAGGTTTTTATGGAATTGCCCTTCCAATCAAAAATTTAAGAATAATAATAAATTTAGTTAGTTTCTAAATAACCACCTGAATGTTAATTAATAGTCGTGATATGTATTCAGGGAGGATGACAAAAAGTAAATTCATTACATTTAAGTACAATTCCAAATTCCTTTAAAATTTTAAGCCAATGAATCGTCAAAATACCATAAGTTCATCTATACTTTGTCAAATTTTGGTAGTCTTACTAGTATCTGGAAATTTATTCTCTTGTCGAGAAAGGCAAATCAAGACCACCAAAGAGCAATCCGTAACCCTAACTTCGGAACAAAGTGGTTTTGAGTACATATTTGATGGTAGCTCCTTGAATAATTGGGAAGGTGATTCTACGTATTGGCGTGTTGAAAACGGTGCCATTATTGGCGAAATTAGGCCGGAAACCTTATTAGATGCCAATACGTTCTTAATCTATAAGGATGAATTGGACGATTTTGAACTAGAAGTGGAATTCCGTATTTCTGAAAACGGAAATAGTGGTATTAATTATCGTAGTGAAATGTTAGACACAATTGCCTATGCCCTACGGGGTTACCAGGCCGATATTGATGGAAAACACCGCTATACTGGTCAAAACTATGAGGAACGAAGGCGCACTACTTTGGCCTATCGGGGTGAAAAAGTAGCAATCTCTTCGCAGGAAAATGCCGAAGACCCAACTTCCTTGCGAAGCAATATAAAGAACAATGCTTGGCAAAGTCGAGTAATAAAAGGGTCTCTGGGACATATAGATTCACTGCGCGACAAGATCAAAAGCGATTGGAATAAAGCCCACCTCATTGTAAAAGGGAACCATTTACAGCATTACATCAATGGGGTTTTAATGAGTGATGTTATGGATAATGATACCATCAACCGAAGGGCTTCTGGTTTTTTGGGTATGCAAGTACATGTAGGGCCACCTATGAAAGTAGAGTACCGGAAAATTCGGCTGAAGAAACTTTAGTCCTGGATTTTACTGATCTAAACCCATACGTTATCGTACTTTTTCTTTCGTGATCTGTTAATTGGTTACTTTATATCTAAATTCCAGTCTAATTGGATCTTGGGGGCCACTTTTTGATTTAAAGAAAACCACCCAATCCGTAAAAGGAGCTATTTCTGGTTCATAGGGAATTTCTAATTGATATTCAGGAGTCTCAAATTCAGCCGATTTAACATAAAACACTCTATCGGTTCCATAAAAAATGGCGTTACTATTTTCATAAAAATGAAAGCTGTCCTCCGCCCTCTTATAGTTTAATTTACCATGGGAACCCCCCTTTGAAGATCTGAACGAGAACCTAGGGTTTTCTAATTTTTTGGTGGTCCTGATTTCAATGGTCAACCTATGGACTTGATCCGCTATGCTAGGAGGACCGGATCGCCCTATCTCAAAATATTCAATACTAAAAATTATCAAAGGCAATAAAACCGGAATAAAAAAAATGAACTTGATCCAAAGATGCGTGACCTTATTCAGAAAAAAAGCATTAATAATTGTAAGAATGACCGCGATTATAAATAGTATTCCCAAACCATAAAAAAATGTCAGGCCCTTTGCCATTC
>CAZHJO010000104.1:0-8197 GCA_964532755.1 uncultured Maribacter sp.
GATCAGTACTTATATAACAACGATTTCTATAGGTTTGTTTCTGGTAATTATCCTCCACTTCCCAAATCACATCATTTTGAACCAAGCTTGCAAAGGTCATTATACTTGGGAAGTATGTTGGATGAAGCAGAAGTTTCACTTTAATTTATTGGATTTTTTATTGGTACAAACTACTTTGAACTTCCCATCTTTTTCTTTCTTCTTCTAAAAAAGTCGAAAACGAACCAACCGGCTAATGCAATTACGAAATATTTGAAATATGAAATAGGTTCTCCATTTCCGTGGACTGTCGTGAAAACACGATTCCATCGTATTTTCCAATTACGCCAACCATCTTTAAAGTTGTCTATACTCATCCAAATAAAAATTGGAGTACCAACAATATGGTTTTCAGGTACAAACCCCCATGTTCTGCTGTCTTCCGAATGGTCACGATTATCACCCATCATCCAATAGTAATCTTGTTTAAAAGTATAAGAGTCGGTAATGTCACCATTGATACTTATTTGATTTCCATTAACGGATATTGTATTCCCTTCATAATCCTTGATTATCTTTTTATAGACGGGAAGTACTTCCAAATTTAATGGAACGGTCTTTCCCTTTTCGGGAATGTAAATGGGTCCAAAGTTGTCATTGTTCCAAGCATATGAGTTGTCCTGCGGAAAGATATTATACCCTTTTTCACCTTTTGGTTCGATAGTTTTTATTACCGAGTCGATAGCTGAATTACTTCTCAATTTATCAGCTAAGTCGTCAGTTATCGTTAACAGTCGTTGCCTATCAGTTTGTTCCTTTAAGGATAAACCAGCACTTCTAATGGCTTTAGGTGGTATTCCCAAATGATTGGTGATCAATTCAATATTACCTGAGTTTCCCCTTCGGCTCCCCAATAGATATGTGCTGATTTGGTCAAATTGATTTTGGTTCAACTGTGTTGTAATAAAGATTCTATTAAAATCTGTAACCCCTAATTCCTTAAGCAATCTTGAGGAAACACCTTTTTGGGAGTAAGCAACATAGTCGTATTGTGGTTTGGCCCTATCGGGCAATACTGTTTGTTGCCCATTAACATGAACATAACCATCACTAACAGCTAAGGAATCACCGGGAACGCCCACACAGCGTTTTACATAATTCGATTTTTTGTCAATAGGTTTCTTTACTCCTTTTTCTTTTTTAAAGAAAATACGAACGGTGTCGGCAGGCCAACTAAAGACGACTATCTCATTTCTTTTTATTTTTTTAAAACCTGGGAGCCTAAAATAGGGCAATTGGGGATTATTCAAATATGATCGTATTCCTACCAACGGAAGAGTATCGTGTACCATAGGCGCAGCCACTGTGGTCATTGGTGTTCTCGCTCCATAGTGGAATTTGCTTACAAATAGAAAATCCCCAACGCGCAATGTTTTTTCCAAAGATCCCGTAGGGATCACATAGGGCTGAATAAAATAGGTATGTACCAAGGTAGCAGCCACTACGGCGAATACAATTGAACTTACCCATTCTCCCAATGCAGTTTTGGGATGTAAGCTCCGGTCTTCAATGTATTTTTCGTCCAAGGCATAATTCACATAATAGATATAAAAGCCAAGGGTCAACACAACCAACCAAGACTCCAATTGACTATTTCTTCCAAAACTTCGAATAGTCTCAACCCAAATGACCGGGAACATTAACAAGTTTATTATCGGGATGAAAAGTAAAATCACCCACCATTTTGGCCGATTTATAATTTGCATTAGAACAATCGCATTATAAATGGGTACTGCCGCTTCCCATGCTTTTCTTCCCGCCTTCACATATAATTTCCAAGTGCCTATGAAGTGAATGACCTGAACAATCAAAATAAAAATAATCCACTGGGTGCCGTTCATGTGATCTTATAGTTTAATTAAAGTATGGTTGAACCATTATTTATATTTTAAGTTCAATTGCTATGCAATTAAGTGCTTTTACAGCTTATTTATTGTATTCGTTAACCAAGGTTTAACACATCGCGCATTGAAAAAATCCCAGATTTTCCTAGAATCCACTCTGCAGCGATAACCGCACCCAAAGCAAATCCCTCGCGATTATGGGCAGTATGTTTTATTTCTATACGATCCACTTCACTATCATAATTAACAACATGGGTACCTGGTACTCTATCAATTCTTTTGGATGTAATTCCGATAGCATCCTCACTATCTTGATCAAGACTCCAATTTTTATATCTCGAATTTGCGATAACACCTTCTGCCAAAGTAATGGCCGTTCCACTTGGGGCATCTAATTTTTGACTATGGTGTATTTCTTCCATACTCACTTTATATTGCTCCATATTTTCCATCATCTTGGCCAAGTATTCATTCAATTCAAAAAAAATATTCACTCCCAGGCTATAATTCGATGCATAGATAAAGGCTCCTTTATGTTTTTTGCAATACGTTACGGCTTTGTCGTAATCGTCGAGCCAACCTGTTGTTCCTGAGATTATCGGGACATTGTTTTTAATACATTGCTTAATATTGTCATAAGCAGCAGAAGGCATACTGAAATCAATGGCAACGTCCATTTTTGAAAAATCAATTTCGATGGTGTCTATATCTATTTTGGCTACAATAGCATGACCTCTTTCAAAGGCAACTTGTTCAATCATTTTACCCATTTTTCCATATCCGAACAAGGCTATATTCATACTGTTAAAATTTAATGGTAAACGCAATCCCGTAATTTGGATTATTTGTTATTGGATTCAGTTCTAAATAAGGCTTAAAATCCATACTTAAATCCTCATCAATATTGAATTGCTTCAAATGTGCATCAACATTGGCATCGATGATATTAAGGGCATACATTGCTATGGTAATAACCAATGCCAGATCACGGTCTCGTTGATAATTCTCTTGTTGTCGTTCCAAATCATCAGCATCTAAATCTGGATCGGCACCTATGGGGTTATCCCCATTAATATCATAGAACTCATCATCTGTAAATCCCGCCTGCCTTCTTTTGAAAGCCGTCCTGAAACGGTCGTACAAATCATCGTTATAAGTGTAGGCGTAAACCCCAGTACCAATGACCGCATAGACTATGGGAACCTTCCAATACCGTTTGTTGTAAATCTGTCCAAGACCCGGTAAAACAGCGGAATAAAAAGCCGCCTTACTGGGTGCCAATGGATTGATTTTTTTTCTTTTCTCAAAAATAGTATCCTGGACTACAATCCCTTCCTGTCTCAAGCTGGTTTTAAGCGAATCCGCTTCATTTTCCTGTACGTCTTCGTTCTGCGCGGAACACACCCAGATAAAAAGGAAGGCAAAAACAAATGTTGTGAGGGGATTATTCACCTACGATTAATTTTTTTATGCGCTGGAATTCTTCCTCCGAATAGAACGGAATTGTAATCTTGCCTTTACCACTAGCTGCGGCTTTGATAGCGACTTTGACTGAAAGATAGTTCGAAAGATCAGTGGAAGCATTTTTGACAAAAGCCGGAGGGGTACGCTCTCTTTTTGCAACCTTTGTGCCTGTTGTACCTTCATGGTAGGCTTTAACAGCGCGCTCAGTTTCGCGAACAGAAAGATTATCACCGATTATTCTTTCATAAAGTGAAATCTGGTCTTCTTTCCTATCAATATTCACCAAGGTCCTGCCATGTCCCATGCTTACGAAACCATCACGAATACCGGTTTGAATAATAGGGTCGAGACGCAAGAGACGCATATAATTCGTGATCGTTGATCTTTTTTTGCCAACGCGCTCACTCAATTTTTCTTGGGTCAGCTTAATTTCATCAATCAATCTTTGGTAGGAAAGCGCAATTTCGATAGGGTCAAGATCTTGGCGTTGAATATTTTCTACCAATGCCATTTCCAATGAT
The DNA here is from genome assembly GCA_964532755.1 of uncultured Maribacter sp. Taxonomy (GTDB): domain Bacteria; phylum Bacteroidota; class Bacteroidia; order Flavobacteriales; family Flavobacteriaceae; genus Maribacter_A. The sequence continues at coordinate 3,869 of CAZHJO010000104.1, forward strand.
TCTTGGTCATTGGCAATACGTATGTATGATGGGATCGTATCGAGCCCAATTAATTTTGAAGCCCTATAGCGCCTTTCCCCTGATACGAGTTGATATTTATTAAAGTCTAATTTTCGAACTGTAATAGGCTGGATTACGCCAAGTTCACGAATTGAAGAGGCAAGCTCCTGCAAAGCTTCATCATTGAAATTGGATCGTGGTTGAAATGGATTGACCACAATGGCATCGAGATCCAACTCAACTATATTCCCTACAACCTTATCGGCATTTTTATCCGATACGGATTTAATATCATTTTCTGGATCTTTCAATAGGGCAGAAAGACCTCTGCCCAATGCCTGTTTTTTAGTTGCTTTCGCCATTTATACAGTTTCCTTGTTTTTTTTCAATAATTCGTTAGCCATATTTAGGTAATTGGCCGCTCCCTTACTGCTTGCATCATATTTGATTATGCTTTCGCCATAACTCGGGGCTTCGCTCAATCGCACATTGCGTTGAATTATAGTATCGAATACCATATCGGAAAAATGCTTTCGAACTTCTTCCACTACTTGATTTGAAAGGCGCAATCTTGAATCGAACATGGTCAATAAAAGCCCTTCAATATCCAAATCAGGGTTATGGATTTTTTGTACGCTCTTTATGGTATTCAAAAGCTTGCCCAGCCCTTCTAAGGCGAAATACTCACATTGAATGGGTATAATGACCGAATCTGCTGCAGTCAATGCATTTAATGTCAATAGCCCTAATGAAGGGGCACAATCTATCAGAATATAATCGTAGTCGTTTTTAAGGGTTGTAATCGCCTTCTTCAACATATATTCTCGCTCATCCTTATCCACCAATTCAATTTCAATGGCGACTAGATCAATGTGCGAGGGAATTAAATCCAAATTCGGTGAATCTGTTGGAATGATCGTTTCCTTGGCACTTTTGGTATGCTCCAATACTTGGTAGGTTCCCTTTTCTACAGCCTCAACATCAATTCCCAATCCCGAGGTCGCATTCGCCTGGGGGTCGGCATCAATGAGAAGTACTTTTTTTTCCAGAACACCCAGCGAGGCAGCTAGGTTCACGGTTGTGGTAGTTTTACCCACCCCACCTTTCTGATTTGCAATAGCAATTATCTTGCCCATAATCGAAGTAAGTTAGGGGTTAAAAATACGATTATTTATCGCGCCAAAAAATGTATTTTGTTAACACAAAGTGAATAACTACGGTACTAGGCGTTAAATTGAGTTAAAGTTTTATAAATTAACTGATTAGAGTCTATTTTCTGAATGATTCGATCAAGGTAAACCCCTCGAACTTTTAAAATAATGCCCGAAAGCCTGTTAAGATATAGAGGGTTCCTGATCATTATTCCATTTGTAGCCGCTTTTTCTCTAATTCTTCAGCCAATCGTTGTGGTATTATCGGTTCCAATAGCGTTTTCCGAGCCTTGGTTTTTACAAATGGGTATAGTTCTATATCATCTTTCATTCTTTCCAAATCATTGATATAGGTATTGCTGCCGACCAATATTTTTTCATTTTTGTTAAATTGGTTTTTTTCTTTTTGGGCACTCTCCTTGATTTTCTTCTGGATATTATGTGTCTTCAATTGCTTTAGAAATCCACCACCGGCTTCAATATTCTTAAATAGGGTCAAGGCCTTTTCTGCCATTTGCTCTGTTAAACTTTCGATATAATAAGAACCATCAGATGGATTGCTTACTTGCTTAAAAAAACTTTCATCCCTTATTATCAATAATTGGTTTCGGGCAATGCGCTCGGCAAATTGGTTGTCTTTATGAAAAATACCGTCGTAAACCGAGTTGCATACCACATTGGCCCCACCCAAGATAGCGGACATGCATTCCGTAGTGGTGCGTAATAAATTTACATGATAATCATAAACCGTTTTATTACGTTGTGTTGGAGTGGCAACAATAAGACAATTAGTATGAATTCCATATTTTGAAGCAAGGGTATTCCATAGAATTCGTAAGGCCCTTAATTTTGCTATCTCAAAGAAATAATTGCTGCCTACTGCAAGCTTGAAAACGATATTTTTAAGGGATTTTATGTCATCGCTTTTGGTAAAATTCAAGTATTCATTGACGTGGGCCATGGCATAGGCTAGTTGCTGTACCTGGTTCGCCCCCGCATTTTGGTACAATGAAACGTCAATACCCAGCATATTGATTACGCTCGAATTTAAATTCTCGTTCAATATTTTGGTAAGGATTTCAAAGTCTTTATCCATATTCCGAAACCAATTGCCTGTGCGGGCCAAATTGCCTATGATATCTATATTCAAGTAAATGCTGGCCCTTTTATTTCCAATATAATCCGTGATTTGTTTGATATATTCAGAGGACAAAAACTGCATTTCAAAGTAAATAGGTGTTTTGGCTAAATCTATATGCCGTAACAAGACCTCAATTTGGATATCAGGTGTAGGAAGTACAAGTAGAAGACTGTTGGCTCCTCGAGCCAGCACATCAAGGGCCTTTTCATTCGCTTTTCTGGCGTCCCCGGCATAGATTTTTTGACCAATGCACCAATTAGTGACCTGCTCAATTTTGGCAATGTTCTTTCCTTTTAAATCATCGGTGTGATAAAATGGTTTTACGGAAATACCTTCATCGGATTCATAAACCAGGGTTTTATTATAATCAGCTCCTTTTAAGTCAAACTGTATTTGCTGTTTCCAAGCCTTTGCGGTAAAAGAATCGAATTCTTCGAACAAGGCATCTTTACTCATCTCTGGCTTTCTTTAAACTGTCCTCGTATTCTATCAAATAGATCTCTTCATTCTTCTTTTTTAGGTAGTATTGCTCACGGGCGAATTTTTCCAGCTCATTGGTATCCGATAACTTCTCAATAATCTTTTTATCCTTTGCGATTTCATTACGCAAGAATTCCTGGGTTTTTTCAAGGTTTTTGATCTCCTTTTTCAACTCTCTATGAATCAGTAGTGAATTCGTATCAAAAAAAAGCATCCAAACAACAAAAACGGTCAATACGAGGACATAGATATTCGTCAAAACCCCAAACCATTTTTTCTTTTTTAGACGTTTCAATCCCATAGCTATTTAAGCCAATTTTTCATTGATGATGGTACGTACAATATCAACAGCTACCGTATTGTACTTATTATTTGGAATAATTATATCGGCATATTCCTTGGAAGGTTCAATAAACTGGTCATGCATAGGTTTTAAAATCATTTGGTAATTATTGAGGGTTTCATTGAGATTCCAACCACGTTCATTGACATCTCTTTTAAGTCGTCTGATCAATCTTTCATCAGAATCGGCATGAACGTAAATCTTGATATCGAACATATCACGGATTATCGGATTGGTCATAATTAAAATGCCCTCAACAATCATTACCTTTCTTGCATAGGTCTCTATCGTATCTTTGGTTCTATTACACTCAATAAAGGAATAGACAGGCTGTTGAATCGATTTTCCTGATTTTAAAGCTGTCAAATGATTCTCCAACAATTTGAAATCAATGGATTTTGGATGATCAAAATTGGTTTCTCTCCTTTCAGCAAGGGTTAAGTGGGATAAGTCGTTATAATAGGAGTCTTGCGTAATAACACCGACTTCTTCATTGGGCAGCTCATTGATTATTTGATTGACAACCGTTGTTTTACCACAACCTGTTCCGCCAGCAATCCCTATTATCAACATACTTTTAAATTTAATTCAAAAATAATGATTTGGTATGAATCCAACCTGCTTTGATCACTGTTCTTACTATGTTCAATGTACATTAGAGCTGCTATGCAGGTACTTGTGCTCCGATGGTGCTTAACGAGTGTTAAAATTTACATTACGTGTGACGATAGGTAAATTTTTCATTTGCATGTCCCTTGTATTAATGGGTTTGCCCACCACAGGAGATTTAATTTTATCTTCTTCCTTGATTTCGTATATTTAAATACCACATTCCAAAGCTAAATTGTTACAAAATACAACTTCTTCTGTATAATTGTTTTAGAAGGGTTGCTTAGACCATTCCATGATACTAAAGGGTGGTATTTGTATACGATAATTCTAGGGGTGTTAGAATGATGATTTACCATCATCGATCTGAATTCAATTTTATAAAATTATATGATATCTGTCATAAATTTGCGGTCTAATACCACTTAATTTTGCCTTTTTATTTGGAATAGGGAAACAGAAAACTACAAATAACATTAAATAACTTATAAACGCAATAATCATGAACATTTCCCATATTGAACATATTGGTATAGCTGTAGATAATTTGGAAGAATCAATCAAGTACTATGAAGGGGTTCTTGGACTAAAATGCTACGCTATTG
>CAZHJO010000105.1:0-8177 GCA_964532755.1 uncultured Maribacter sp.
GGGCAAAGTGTAATTTCACCATGCTATTTTAGTGGCTTAAAATTTGTTTTTTATATCCGTTCAGAATCCCTAATTTTGCAAAATGTTTTTAAAAATGAGGAAACTAATATCTTTTCTTGTCTTGGCCGTTGTATTATCATCGTGTAATGAGTACCAAAAAGTGCTTAAAAATGAGGATGTAAAGGCCAAATATGACCTTGCCCAGAAATATTATGATGCCAAGGATTTCAAGCGTGCAAATCGTTTGTTTGAGCAGATCGCACCAAAATATGTTGGCAAACCCCAGGGCGAAAGGGTCATGTTCTTTTTTGCAAACACCTATTTTGAAAGAGAGGATTACAATATGGCGGGCTATCAATTTGAACGTTTTATTAAATCGTATCCGAAAAGTGAAAAAATTCCGCAAGCAGCATTTTTAGGCGCAAAAAGTTATTACAAACTCTCCCCGGCACATTCGCTGGACCAAACTGATACGGACAAAGCCTTACTTAAACTCCAGAGTTTTATAAATACTTTTCCTGAATCGGAGTTTTTTGCAGAGGCCAATAGCATGGCTAAGGAGTTGACCACGAAAAAAGAAAAAAAGGCTTTTGAGATAGGTAAGCAATTCAATAAACTTGGACATTTTGATTATTCGTTCTTAACCCCGGCAATGGCTGCTTTTGACAATTTTATTTCAGACTATCCTGGTTCAATTTTCAGGGAAGAGGCGCTATACTTAAAGTTTGAATCCGCATCGGAATATGGTTTGAATAGTTTTGCCAGACTTAAGCCAGAACGCTTGGAAAATGCTAAAACAGCATACAATGTGCTTAAAAGGCAGTTTCCTGATACCAAATATGCCGATGATGCGGCAAAATTGCTTAAGAAAATTGAAAAAGACTTAGGGAGTACGATTATCAACGAAGAAAAAGAAACAAAATAAAACAGCTGTAATTATGAATATGAATGATTTAAAAAACTCAAAAGCGGCAGTTACCACGGTAACACTCAATAAGAATGAGTTTGATCAGAAGACTGATAATATTTACGAGGCTATCTCAATAACCGCTAAAAGAGCTGTTCAGATCAATTCAGAGATCAAAAAAGAGCTATTGGAAAAGTTAGAGGAATTTGCTACCTATAGCGATAGTCTTGAAGAGGTTTTTGAAAATAAAGAGCAGATTGAAGTGTCCAAATTCTACGAAAAACTTCCTAAGCCTCATGCGATGGCGGTAGAGGAGTGGTTGATGGACAAGATTTACCATAGAAATACGGAGAAAGACGCGGACTAAGATGTTAGAAGGCAAGAATATCCTTTTAGGCATTACCGGAGGAATTGCTGCATACAAAACAACATTTCTCGTACGTTTATTAATTAAAGCTGGTGCAAAGGTCAAAGTTGTTTTGACAGAAAGTGCCAGCTCTTTTGTTTCTCCACTTACTTTAGCGACCCTTTCGAAAAACCCTGCGCTTACCTCTTTCGTTAAAGAGACTGCCAATGTAACTGATTGGAACAACCATGTTGATCTAGGATTATGGGCCGACCTTATGATCATTGCCCCGGCAACAGCCAATACATTATCAAAAATGTCGAATGGCACTTGTGACAATTTATTGTTAGCGACATATCTATCAGCAAAATGCCCAGTATTTTATGCTCCTGCGATGGATTTGGATATGTACAAGCACGAATCGACCAAAAATTCTTTCGACAAGTTAGAATCATTCGGGAATATCATGATCCCGGCCACTACCGGTGAGCTCGCCAGTGGTTTACATGGTGAAGGACGAATGGCTGAACCTGAGTTTATAGTTGCATTTGTAAAGGAACATTTATCTCAAAATTTGCCCTTGAAAGGCCAAAAGGTCATGATTACTGCAGGGCCTACCTATGAGGCTATTGACCCGGTTAGATTTATTGGCAACCATTCATCAGGTTTAATGGGGTATGAATTGGCCACTGTGGCTGCTAACTTAGGGGCCGAAGTTGTTTTGATTTCAGGGCCATCAAGTTTATCGATTGATCATGAATCCATAACCTTGGTAAAGGTCGTTTCAGCAGCTGAAATGTATACCATTGCACACGAACATTTTGGGAATAGCAATATTGCAATTTGCGCCGCTGCAGTAGCTGATTATAGGCCCAAGAACATAGCACAGCAGAAAATCAAAAAAGGCGGGGACAATATTACAATTGATTTAATAAAGAATAGGGACATTCTTTTATCCTTGGGTAAAATTAAAAAGCAGCAGTTTTTGGTGGGGTTTGCACTCGAAACTGAGAACGAATTGGAAAATGCCAAGGGCAAGCTGACAAAGAAGAATTTGGATGCCATTATCTTAAACTCCCTAAATGACAAAGGGGCTGGATTTGCCGGAAACACGAATAAAATAACATTTTTGGATAAGAATTCAGGGATAAAAGCGTTTGAATTAAAAACCAAGGCAGAAGTAGCCGTGGATATAATGAACGAAATCTTAATTCGGTTACATGCGTAGTTTCCTCTTTGTCTTACTTTTTATTGTTTCCCTTGTACCACTTGCATCACAAGAGTTGAACTGTACAGTCACGGTAAATTCTGACCAAGTAGCACAGACCAATCAGCAGGTTTTCAGAACATTGGAGCGCTCGTTAAACGATTTTGTGAACAAAAACAAATGGACAAATCGGGTATATAAGGAAAATGAACGTGTAAATGCACAAATGTTCATCACCATTACGGAATATGAGTCGAATAGGTTTAAGGGAAACATTCAAATTCAATCATCAAGACCAGTATTCAATACCTCTTATGAGACCCCAATATTCAATTATAAGGACAATCAGTTCAACTTTGAATATATCGAGTTTCAACCTTTGATATTCAATGAGAATGTTTATGAATCGAACTTGGTGAGCGTAATTGCATATTATGTATATGTGATTTTGGGCTTGGATGCCGATACTTTTTCTTTAGAAGGGGGTAGTGATAATTTTAGAAAAGCCCAAAATATAGTTACCCAGGCACAGAGTGGCAATTCTGCCGGTTGGAGCCAATCTACTGATCGTAGTAGATTTGAATTGGTTGATAACCTTTTGTCTAATACCTATAGGGAATACCGAGTGGCTATGTACAATTACCATAGAAAGGGAATCGACATACTTGCAGATAACAATAGTACGGGCAAACAAGTGATTGCAGGCACGATGAAATTGTTCGAAACGATGATTAATCGTAGGCCTAATGCTTTTTTAATGCAGACGTTCTTTGATGCCAAATCCGATGAAATACAAAATGTTTTCTCCGATGGGCCAAAGGTTGATGTCGTAAAGCTGAAGGAAACCCTAAACCGCATAGCACCTTTATATTCCAGTACATGGAATGAGATAAAATATTAGTCTCCATTTTTTTCAACTGAAATAAAAATTATCTTTACGGCATTCCTAAATTCAAGTTTTGCTGAGTAATCTTTCTATTAAAAATTACACCCTCATTGACGGATTAAATGCGTCATTCGCCAATGGGTTTACCTGTATTACTGGTGAAACCGGTGCGGGTAAATCAATTTTATTGGGAGGTCTTTCCTTGGTTCTTGGTAAGCGGGCAGACTTATCTACGTTACGCAACAAAGATGCCAAGTGCATCATTGAAGGAGAGTTTGAAATTAGCAATTATAATCTTGCATCGTTTTTTGCTGATAACGATCTTGACTATGAGGATACCACCATAATTAGGCGTGAAATATTACCAAGCGGAAAATCAAGGGCATTTGTTAATGATACACCTGTTAATTTGGATATATTATCTCGTTTAGGGGCAAGGTTGATTGATGTTCACTCCCAACATCAAACCCTTCAACTTACTGACAATGAGTTCCAATTTAAGGTAATAGATTCGCTCGCGAACACAAAGGCCTTACTGAAAGATTACACCGTTAATCTTAAATCATATCAAAATACTTCCAAGGAATTACTAAAGTTGATAGACTTTCAAAGTAATGCCATTAAGGAGCATGATTATAACAGTTTCCTATTGAATGAACTGCAAGGCGCCGGTTTGGAGGTAGGGATGTTAGAACAATTAGAGGAGCAATACGAACAATTAAGCAATATCGAAACAATTGTTGAACAACTATCCAAAGGACATCATCTACTAACAGATGAGCAAGTGGGTGTGTTGAATCTGATTTCTGAACTAAAGCAAGTAGCTAGCAGACTATCAAGCTTTGGGGCGGCTTATGAATCTTTAGATCAAAGAATACGATCCGTAAGTATTGAAATTGATGATTTAAGTTCCGAAATTCAAGATCTTTCGGAAAATGCGGAAATGAATCCACAATTGTTGGATGAAGTCAATGCAAAATTGCAATTACTCTATGACTTACAAAAAAAACATGGTGTCCAGGAGATATCCGCCTTATTACGAATTAAGGATGAATTATCGAAAAAGGTGGAGGCCACCGAGAATATAGAAGCTACTATCGCAGCAAAACGAGATGAGTTGGCCAGTCAGGAAAAGAAGTTGATTGAATTAACAACCTCAATTTCAAAAGAACGACAAAAAGTCATTCCAGGTTTAATATCACAGTTGCAGGAGCAGTTGGGGACCTTGGGTATGCCGGCTGCACGTTTCAAAATAGAGCTACTTCGAGCAAAGGAATTCAAATCCAATGGCAGGGATGATTTGTCATTTTTATTTTCCGCTAACCGTGGAACGGATTTCGGTGATCTTAAGAAAGTGGCTTCAGGGGGCGAACTTTCGCGTATTATGCTAACCATTAAGGCAATATTAGCTAAATATGAAAGTCTTCCGACAATGATGTTCGATGAAATCGATTCCGGGGTTTCCGGGGAAATTTCAAATCGCATGGGTGATATTATGCATGAAATGAGCAAGACCATGCAAATTTTCTCAATTACTCATTTACCGCAGGTAGCATCGAAAGGAGATCATCATTTTAAAGTGTATAAGGAAGATATTAATAACAGTACCCAAACGGATATGAAAGAACTTACCCAGGATGAAAGGGTAGTGGAATTGGCCGAAATGCTGGGTGGCAAGGATTTGTCAGATTCTGCAATGGCACATGCTAGGCAGTTGCTCAACTAGGTTTAGCTATAGCTGAACAACGTCGATCCGTTCTTTCAACTAATTTAAATATCTTTGACCTCATAATCTAACTAAGAAAACTACAACATGGCTTATAATTTATTAAAAGGAAAAAGAGGAATTATTTTTGGAGCACTAGATTCAAATTCAATTGCTTGGAAAACCGCAGAGCGAATTCATGAAGAAGGAGGTTCCTTTGTGTTGACTAATGCACCAATTGCACTGAGAATGGGAACCATTTCTGAATTAGCGGAAAAGACCAACTCTGAAATCATTCCTGCAGATGCAACTTCAATGATGGATCTTGAAAACTTGGTAGACAAAGCCGTGGAAATACTGGGCGGAAAAATCGATTTCGTCTTACATTCAATAGGTATGTCTGTAAATGTGCGCAGAGGAAATCCTTATACACATCAAGATTATAATTTCACAAAAACAGGTTGGGATGTTTCAGCTTTATCTTTCCATAGAACAATGAGTGTGTTGTACAATAAAGATGCAGTAAGTGAATGGGGAAGTATTGTAGGCTTAACTTATATGGCAGCACAACGTGTATTTCCGGATTACAATGACATGGCGGATAACAAAGCGTATTTAGAATCTGTAGCGCGTAGTTTTGGTTATTTCTTTGGAAGGGATAAAAAAGTAAGGGTTAATACAGTCTCTCAATCACCAACTCCAACCACAGCGGGCAGTGGAGTAAAGGGATTTGACGGTTTCTTGGCTTATGCAGAAAAAATGTCACCACTCGGTAATGCAACCGCTTTAGATTGTGCAGATTACATTGTAACACTATTTTCAGATTTAACAAAGAAAGTAACACTTCAAAATTTATTTCATGATGGTGGATTCTCAAATATGGGAGTTAGTACTGCATTAATGGAAGATTTTATGCAAAACAATGCTCCAGAAGAATCTGTTGTGGAAACCGTTAAAAAAGAAAGAAAGAAGTAAACCAGAATAAATTTTCAACTAATAAGAGGTCTTATTCTAGACCTCTTTTTTTATGTCATTTTTTCTCAAGTATGAGTTATGTCACCTTTTTCGCGAAAAAGAAGTTTTAAATTTGGATTGGTTTAAGAAAACAATTCAAATAACACTTATGAGACCACTAAAAATAGTTGTACTTATTAAACAAGTGCCCGATACTAGACACGTCGGTCATGACGCAATGAAACCCGATGGAACTGTTAATAGAGGAAAGTTGGATACCGTATTTAATCCAGACGATTTACATGCTTTGGAATTGGCGCTTAATTTAAAGGATAGGGTTCCTGAAACAGAAGTTACCGTTATGACAATGGGCCCAAGGAGAGCTGCCGATATCATTCGGGATAGTCTATATAGAGGAGCTGATAACGGAATTATGATTTCTGATAAGCGTTTTGGTGGTGCAGATACATTGGCAACGAGTTATACACTAGTAAAAGCCATCGAAAAATTACCTTCTTATGATATTATAATGGGGGGGCGACAAGCCATTGATGGGGATACTGCCCAAGTAGGACCGCAATGTGCGGAGAAATTAGGAATACCTCAAGTAACTTATGTTGAAGAGGTACATTCAATTACCAATGATGAGATTGTCGCGAAACGACGGTTGTCAAAAGGAGTTGAAACTGTCTCTTCACCATTACCATGCCTTATCACAGTTCATGGTGCTTCGCCTGATTGTAGATCTAAAGAAGCCAAGCGGGTAATGAAATATAAATATGCCAGAACCAATTCCGAAATTCGTCGAAATGATGAGTTTATAAAAGCATTACACTCCAAAAGACCCTATTTGACCATTCCAGAATGGGGAGTTGAGGATATTGGTGCAGATATATCAAAAATAGGACTTCCCGGTTCACCAACTAAAGTTAAAAGTGTAGAAAGTGTAGTTTTAACAGCAAGTGAGGCAAAAGTCTTATCAGAGTCGGACACTGATATTGAAAACATGATAAAAGAACTAATTGAACACCATACAATTGGATAATAACTAATAATCGTATTAAAATGAAAAGCGTATTTGTTTATTGCGAAGTTGAAAATCAAAAAGTTGCAGAAATAAGTCAAGAGTTGTTATCAACCGGAAAAAAACTAGCTGTAAAATTAGGTTGTCCGCTTGAAGCGATGGTTTTTGGTAGCAAGTTAGATAAAATAGAAAGTCAAGTTGCCCCATTTGGTGTAGATAAAATATATGTTGCGGATGACAAAGGTCTAGAACCATATAGAACTTTACCACATTCCTCAATAGCAACACATTTGTTAAAACAAGAAGACCCTCAAATTGTATTATTGGGAGCTACTTCTGTAGGTCGGGATTTGGCACCACGATTGGCTTCGTCCTTAAATTGTGGTTTAACAGCAGATACTACAATCTTGGATATCGGGGATCATTTTGTTAAGAAGGAAAAGAAAGAATATAAGAATTTACTATATGCAATACGTCCTGCTTTTGGAGGAAGTATAATGGCTAATATTATAAACTGGGATCAACATCCCCAAATGGCTACAGTAAGGGAGGGAGTGATGAAGAAAGAGATTTATGATGCTAACTATAAATCAGAAATAGTTAAAGTTGATGTCAATGCTATTACTAACGAAGAGGATTATGTTGTCAAGATCATAGAACGACATATCGAAGAATCTGATGTAAATCTTAAAGAAGCGCCTATTATTGTAGCTGGTGGTTATGGAGTAGGCTCAAAAGAAAATTTTGAACTTCTTGAGGAATTAGCAGACTTGTTAGGTGGTGAAGTAGGTGGTTCAAGAGCAGCCGTAGATGCCGGCTTTATAGATCATGATCGTCAAATTGGTCAAACAGGAACAACGGTTAGACCAAAATTGTATATAGCTGCAGGTATATCTGGGGCTATACAGCATACTGCTGGCATGCAAGATGCATCTATGATTATTTCAATCAATAACGACCCAGAAGCTCCTATAAATAGTCTTGCGGACTACGTGATACAAGGAGATCTAGAAGTTGTAATCCCAAAAATGATTAAATTTTATAAAGCGAACGCCAAGTAAGTGTTTAAAATGCAGAGTTAAGTTGAACTCAAAACTTAAAAAAGTAGATAATGGATAATTTTTTTAACGATACACAGGATTTTAAAT
>CAZHJO010000106.1:0-8159 GCA_964532755.1 uncultured Maribacter sp.
TCTCTCTTTATTGAGCGTTGCTGATCCTTCATTAGCTGAAGTATTAATTCTATCGCTAATGGCAAAAAAAGCATAACCTGCAACAAGAAATCCTGCGATGACCATTATAATATATTGCAAAACCTCAGTAGCGACCACCGAGAACATCCCTCCTTTTATGGTATAGATTGTAGTAAGAATTATTATAATCAGGGCATAGGATTGTTCTGAGTTCAACAATAGCATTTCGCCCATATGTACGCTAAAATCCCACGGAAGGATAATAGTCATAAACTTGCCGACGCCTTCAAAAAAATAAGCTATAAAACCTATTGCAGATACTATGGCAAAAACGGCCACTATAAGATGGGAAGCCCTTCCTGCCCTGTCATTCCCGAAACGGGTCAAGATCCATTCAGAACCGGTCATAATATTTGACCTTCTTATCCAAACGGCCAAGAACATCATAACAAAAATCTGGTTGAAAATGGGCCATAACCACATGAACATGAAACTCTTGACCCCATATAGGAAAAGTATGCCTACCATCCAGGCGGTACCTGATATATCGAACATTCCCGACCCATTACTAAGGCCCAGATAGTACCATTTAATGTCGTTACCACCAAGAAAATAGGATTTTAGCCCTTTCGAAGCTCTTTTTGAAACCCATATTCCTACAAAAAGGGTGAGCAATACATAAATTACGATTATTGAAACATCTATAATGTTCATATGTTTTTATTCAGCTTTATCTTGCAACCCCCAATTTTTATTTGGTATGGGGCCCATATCAAAGTCGAGCGTTCCCCCGGCCATCAATTCAGTATGAAGAATGTAAGTTCTATTTAGACTTTCACCATTTAACTTCACCGACTGTACATATATGTTTTGGTCCGAGGTATTCGGAGCATTTATTAGAAATACCTTGTCTTCAGGCAGTTTTATGGTGACTTTTTCAAACAATGGACTCCCTATTTCGTATTCCCCCGAAACTGGATTCATGGGATATATGCCCATGGCACTCATAACATACCAGGCAGACATTTGCCCGCAGTCTTCATTACCGCTTAATCCATCGGGCTGGGTACTATATTGCGAATTCAAAATCTCCCGCGCCCAATATTGTGTTCTCCACGGTTTCTCGGCCTTATTAAACATATAGGCTATATGATGGCTGGGTTCATTCCCATGGGCATATTGTCCTATGAGTCCCGATATATCGGCGGATACATTATCACCTGTCATTTCCGAGCTTTCAGTGAAAAGTTGTTCTACCCTATTGGCAAAAGGTACATTTCCACCATGCATGTCTATCAAACCAGGCACATTGTGAAGAACAAACCAGCTGTGCTGCCAAGCATTGCCCTCCGTATAATCGGTGTCAACCCGATGGTTGGAATGCTTGGGATCAAAAGGATTGCGCCAAGTTTTATTGTCAGCAGCTTTACCTCGCATAAATTTTGTGGATGTATCGAAAATGTGTTCATAGGCCTTTGAACGATTCTTAAAATAAAGACGGTCCTCTTCCTTGCCCAAAGCTTTTGCCATTTGCGATACACACCAATCGTTATAGGCGAATTCTAGACATATTGTCACCGATTCATCCAACTGATCATAAGGTATAAAACCATATTTCCTATAAGGGGCCAAGCCTCGTTCATTCCCCATCATTGTCTTATGAACAGCCTCATAAGCCTTGGCCACATCATATCCCCGGATACCTTTTAAAAATGCCTCCGCAATTACCGATACGCTGTGATACCCGGTCATGGTATCGGTTTCATTACCAGATAATGTCCATACGGGAAGACTCCCCTTTTCATCGTAAAATACCAGCATCGATCGGATTATATCGTTCAGTTTTTCCGGATGGAGAATACTCATCATGGGAATTTGCGTTCGGAAAACATCCCATAAGGAAAGTGTGGAATAGGCCTTAAAATCCCCAGCTTTGGCAATACTATCGTTCTGTAAACGAAATTCCCCATTCCTATCACTAAATACCGTGGGGGCCAACTGAGCATGGTATGCTGCGGTATAAAAAATGGTTTTGAGTGAATCGGTTGGTGTTTCTATGGTAATATTGGATAATAAACTGTTCCAGGCGTCATTGGTTTTTTGCCGTGTATCATTAAAATTAAGTTCATCCTGAAACTTCAAGTTCTCCTTGGCATTTTCTATGCTCACCGAGGAAACTGCAACCCTGATTTCTACTTCCTTGGTCCCATTTTTAAAATAGAACTGGCCACCACCCTTGGTCCCATCTATTTTTTTCTTATCGCGAGACACCACATCGTCCCCTACTAGTTGATGATCAGTTATTGGGCTCGATGTTTCAATAGCAAAGAATACTTTCTGGTTTTTGGCCCAACCCGTACTAAATCTATGTCCCACTATATAATTTTCACCTGCAATCCGCACATGACTTTCCAACGGTCTATCCCAGTTTACGGCATAGCCTAAATCGATAATAAATGACGGGGCTTTGGCCGCATTGAACGTGTATTTATGAACGGCAACATAGTCATTGGCCGTTAGTTCTACGGTAATGTTGGGCTCTTCAAGAACCACACTATAATATCCGGGATATGCCAATTCTTCATCATGGGAAAACGTTGAGGTATAGGGTAATGAATCCCTTGATTTCCCAAACAGTGCCAGGTCCATTTCTTTATTGGTCGGCATTAACAGGATATCGGTCAAGTCGCCAATTCCGGTACCACTTAAATGCAATTGTCCGAAACCGGAAATAACGGAATCACTGATATGATACCCAGAGCACCAGTCCCAACCTGTCGTCCCATTATCAGGACTTGGTTGTACCCGACCAAAAGGGGAGGTGGCCCCAGGGTATGTATGCCCATGCCCACCTGTTCCGATAAATGGATCTACATAATCGACCGTTTTTTGCCGTTCTTGAGCTACTTCTTTTGGCTTACAGGTAATAATAAGCAGCAAAACAAAGGGTAAAACAAATCGGGTTTTTATCATTTTTGGTTGGCTTTTTATTTACCTTTCGGCCATTCCAAGGATTCTTAATTTTTCAACATTTATCCAAAAATTAAGTATCTTGACGAGCTATAGGGAACATTAAATGTTTATACTTTTAACTAAAGTTTGAACATTTTTAGACCAACAACGAAGTACAATTGCCCAACGTCAATAAATAGGAAATTAATCCTTGTACAGTACAGATGCAGATAAACGAAAGATTAAATTATTATTTAGGGGAAGATTCGACCAAAAGCTATGACATTTCCTATAAACACCACATAGTTTTTTGGATCATCTACTTTATTTTCAACACCCTACGATGGGGAAGTGTACATGACGACCTGATTTATTCGCTCAAAACCAATCTTATTGGTTTTCCCATCCATATTGCGCTTTCTTATTTCAACGTGTATTACCTAATGCCAAAATTCGTTTACAATAAGAAGTACTTTTCATATACCCTCTTGGTATTGGTTTCACTGTTGATAATGCTTTTGGCCAAATTCAATCTAACGTATTATCTGGTCAGCACCAATGTAATGCCCGAAGCACCGGAGGTGGTCAATACCCTGACTTTGAATTATGCCATAACCACCATGCTCGGCGAGCTCTATGTTGTATCCTTCGTTACGGCAATTAAGATTACCGCCGACTGGCTGCAAGAAACCAGTAAATTCCATAATCTGGAAAAAAGACAGTTGACTACCGAGTTGAAATTCCTGAGATCCCAGGTTTCCCCTCATTTCTTTTTCAATACACTCAACAATATCTATTCCCTGACCTTGGCAAAATCGGAAAAGGCCCCCGAAGTGATACTTAAGCTATCCGAATTGATGCGTTATTTACTTTATGCAACTAAAAAGCCGAAACAGGATCTTAAAAACGAGATTGAATGTATACAGAACTATATAGATTTAGAGCGTATTCGTTTTGATGATTCCCTTCAAGTGAACATGCAGCTTTCCGGGGATTTGGAAAATAAGAAAATCGCACCCATGTTACTTATCCCATTGATCGAGAATTGCTTTAAACATGGGGCCAGTAAGAATATAGGCAAAATGCATATTGATGTTGATATTAAGGTTGAAGATGATGATCTGTTCTTTAACGTTTCAAATACGATTCCTGAAAAAAGGGAAAAAAGTAGAATACCTAGCCGAAGCGGCGGTATTGGTCTTTCAAATGTCAAAAAAAGACTGGAATTAGGTTATGATAAAAATGACTATCAGCTTAATTTAAATGAAAAAGACAATAAATTTTATGTGGAATTTAAACTAAAGGTGTAATGGATTTAAGAGCTATAATCGTTGACGATGAACCCTTGGCAATCAATGTACTTAAGAACTATATTGAACAGGTAAAGGAAGTGCAACTCGTGAGTACATTTTCAAATGCAGTTGACGCCTCTACGTATTTGCAAAGCCATGAGGTTGATATCATATTTCTAGATATTCATATGCCTATCCTAGATGGGCTGGAATTCATTAAAACGCTTCATGAAGCTCCTATGGTGGTCATAACAACGGCCCACGAGGAATTTGCCTTGGAGAGTTTTGATCTTGAAGTACTGGACTATCTCATAAAACCCATTCCATTTCCAAGGTTTCTAAAAGCTGTTAATCGTATTATCAAATTAAAACAAGGTAGCAATTCGCCAGAAAGAATTGGCCACAGTGACCATCCAAGCATTTTTGTGAAGGTCGATAAAAAGAAGCTTCAAAAAATCTACCTCGATGAAATAGTGGTTGTTGAAAGCTTAAAGGATTATATCCGTATTAAAACAACAACCGGTAAATTCATTGTTCATAAGACCCTTAGCAGTTTTACCGACGAATTGCCATCAGACCAATTCATCAGAATACACCGATCCTTTACAATTTGTATAGATAAGGTGCAGGTTGTAGAAGGCAATAGTGTAGAAATTGATAATACTCGCTATACCATAGGTAGAAGCTATATCAATGAAGTGAAAGCCAAAATACTCAATAATTCAATTACCTAGGACATGGCGCTAGCTACAAGTAATAACCACAGCTTCATTAGTACCTTTTGACATTCATATTCAGCTTCCAAGAACCGTCATTAGTCGAATTTTATTGTGCTTCTTCATTTAAGTTCCCACTTTGAAGGAAATTGATGAGGTGTTAGATCTCCATCCAGTACTACTAGATCGGCTTAAGGCATATGATCCATAAGTAATTACAGGCAAACATGAAGAAAAAAGGACTTGATACTATGCTAAACGCGCTTGCATGGCCGTATCCCATTGTATTGGTTTTTCTATTGGTTCTTAATGGTAGTTGCAATTTGAAAGAATCAAAATCCAAAAATGCATCAAGCAGTGCCCATTATGCTAAAATACCTGAAAAGGTAGATTTCACCTTCCATGTAAAACCTATTATATCAGATAGGTGCTTTAAATGCCACGGTCCCGATAAAAATGCCATAGAAGGTGATCTGTCGCTCAATACAGCTGAAGACGCCTACAAGGCCCTAGGGGATAAAAAAGATCATTTTGCCATCGTACCCGGTGATATTACAAAGAGTGAATTGGTGCATCGCATTCATAGTGAAGACCCCAATGCATTGATGCCACCCCCTGAATCTAATTTGATACTTACCGATTTCGAAAAGAAAATATTGACCAAATGGATTGAACAGGGCGCAGAATACAAAGATCATTGGGCATTTATCGCGCCTCAAAATCCGGAATTGCCCGATACTTCTACTGCTTCTTGGGGGAATAATGAAATAGATCGGTTTGTATTGGCAAAGCAAGAGAAGAACGGATTAACTCCGAGCGAACCGGCATCCAAGGAAAAGTTACTACGAAGATTATCCTTTGATTTAACAGGTTTACCACCTACGCTCGCGCACCTCGATCAGTTTAAAAGCGACATGGCGGAAAACGCTTTTGCAAAAATGATCGACCTGTACTTAGGGACCCAGGACTATGCGGAACATATGGCCTCAGAATGGATGGACATTGCCCGTTATGCAGATACCCATGGCTATCAAGATGATTTTGAACGGATCATGTGGCCCTGGCGCGATTGGGTCATTCATGCCTTCACAAAGAATATGCCCTATGACGAATTCATAACCTACCAATTGGCAGGCGATCTATTACCTAATCCCACTCGGGAGCAGATTCTCGCCACAGGGTTCAATAGAAACCATAAAATAACTTTTGAAGGCGGCGTAATTCCGGAAGAATATCGGATTGAGTACGTAGAGGACCGCACCAATACCTTCGGCACCGCATTTCTTGGGCTTACTTTTGAGTGTGCCCGCTGTCATGATCACAAATACGACCCGGTTAGTCAAGAAGAACATTTTGAACTTTTCAGCTTTTTCAATAATATCGATGAACAGGGATTTGTACCTGGGGGTGCAGGTGTTATTCCCAAACCGTACATCACGGTTACTGAAAAGGAAAAAAATGGGGTGCTGAATTTTATAAACTTCGACAAAAGCGAAAAAAAAGAGATTTCGCTTATGGTCATGGAAGAGATGGAGGACCCCCGACCAGCATATATTTTAAATCGTGGGGTTTATGACCAACCCACAGAACAGGTGTATCCGAACACCCCTGAATCGATACTGCCATTCGCTGAGGAATACCCTAAAAATAGATTAGGCCTGGCCAAATGGTTGTTCCAAAAAGATAATCCACTTACGGCCAGGGTCGTTGTTAACCGACTTTGGCAGCGTATGTTCGGCACCGGCCTGGTAAGTACGTCCTTTGATTTTGGTAACCAAGGCGCATTGCCGACCCATCCTGAGTTGTTGGACTTTTTAGCCATTAAAATGCAAGAAGAAGATTGGGACATAAAAAAGATGTTGAAATATATCGCCCTGTCAGCAACCTATCAACAAAGTACGGTGGCCTCTGATGAAATACTGGAAAAAGACCCTGAAAACAAATGGCTAGCACATGCACCAAGATTACGCTTGTCAGCAGAGACCATTCGGGACCAGGCTTTACAGCTAAGTGGGTTGCTCAACAAAGAAATAGGCGGACCCAGTGTAAAACCTTACCAGCCTGAGGGCATTTGGGAAGAAACTACCGGTGGCGGTGGCGGTACCACGGCATCTTATATACAGAGCGAAGGTGGTGATCTTTATCGTAAAAGTCTGTATACGTTTTGGAAACGTACCGTACCACCACCCAGTATGATGACCTTCGATGCTTCATCCCGTGACTTATGTTCGGTTCAAAGACAGCAGACTAATACGCCCCTACAGGCCTTGGTCCTTTTGAATGACCCCCAACTTATTGAAGCGTCAAGGGCAATGGCCTATCATGAGCTTCAATCGAATACTAATGATATTAAGGAGCAAATAGGCACCCTTTTTCTAAAAGCAACTTCCCGATTACCGGATGAAGAAGAAATGCAGCTGTTACATGACTATTATAAGCAGGCGCTTTCGAAAATAAAATCAAATGAAATCAGTGCCGAAGAATACCTTTCAATAGGCACTTTCCAAATAGAGGAGGATATCCCTAAAGACCAATGGGCAGCCCTATCATTAACGGCACATACCATTTTGAATCTAGATGAAACCATAACAAGAGGATAATTATGAGTGAGAAAAAAATTCTTGAAGAACGGTCCCTTATCCTCAACAGAAGGTCCTTTTTGGGCAAAACGGCATTAGGTGTTGGTGGCGTGGCGCTCGCTTCACTCTTGGGAGCCAATTTCTTTAGAAAAAGTCAGTCCGGCCTTTTGACCGCAGATAACGGACCAACCGGAATAAAAGGCATACTGGATTCGCTACACCATCCAGCCAAGATCAAGAGGGTCATTTATTTGTTTCAGAGTGGTGGCCCCTCCCAATTAGAACTTTTTGATTATAAACCCTTATTGAATAAAAGACGGGGTGAGGATCTTCCTGATTCTGTCCGACAAGGGCAGCGCTTGACTGGGATGACCTCTGGTCAGGATAAATTTCCTTTGGTTGGTTCGCAATTCGGTTTTCAACAGCATGGCAAAAATGGGGCGTGGATCAGCGATCTTCTTCCCTATACCGCAAAGATGGCCGATGAAATCTGTATTGTGAATTCTATGTTTACAGAGGCCATTAACCACGATCCAGCAGTTACCTTTTTCCAAACCGGTTCGCAGCAACCTGGTAGACCAAGTATCGGGTCTTGGTTAAGCTATGGCCTGGGCAGCGAA
>CAZHJO010000107.1:0-7960 GCA_964532755.1 uncultured Maribacter sp.
TAGTTACAGGTGGCGGTAGTGGTATAGGTAAGGCAATTTCCAAAATCCTTGCCCAGCAACGTGCAAATGTCCATATTTTAGAACTAAATGTTGATACGGCCCAGAAAAGTACAAATGAGATTGTTGCCCAGGGCGATACTGCTTTTGCCCATAAATGTAATGTTGCGAAACAGTCAGAGGTTAAGCATGTAATCAATGCCATAGCCAAGGATGCTCAATTGGACATACTCATTAACAATGCCGGTATCGCCCATATTGGTAATGTCGAGAATACCTCGGAAGATGATATGGACAGAGTCTATGATGTAAATGTAAAAGGGGTATACAATTGTATCCATGCTGTAATTCCTCATATGAAAAAGAAAGGAGGAGTAATCTTGAATATGACCTCTATAGCATCAAGTGTTGGTATTAAAGATCGGTTTGCCTATACAATGTCCAAAGGAGCTGCATTGACCATGATGTATTCTGTGGCCAAAGATTATGTGGATTATGGAATACGATGCAATAGCATATCGCCAGCAAGAATCCACACGCCGTTTGTTGATGGATATATTAAGGATAATTTCCCTGGAAAGGAGGATGAAATGTTTGGAAAATTATCAGCTACCCAACCTATTGGAAGAATGGGTGAACCTGAAGAGGTCGCAAATTTAGCGCTATATCTGTGTTCGGATGAAGCCTCCTTTATTACTGGAACCAATTTTCCCATAGATGGCGGGTTTGTCACCTTGAATGGTAATTAGAATATTCAAATTTAGAACTATGAAATTAATACGATTTGGTGTTGAAGGAAATGAAAAACCCGGAGTGCAATTGGAGAATGGCACATGGGTGGATGTTTCTGGATTTGGCCAGGACTACGATGAAAACTTTTTCGGAGGGGATGGTTTAGATGAATTGCAGCGTTGGTTACATACAAATGTGACTTCCTGTCCAGTAATTTCTAATACTTCGCGTTTGGGCGCCCCATTGTGCAGGCCATCCAAGATTATCTGTATTGGATTGAATTATGCGAAACACGCAGCGGAAAGCGGTATGCAAATACCTACGGAACCCGTAATATTCTTCAAGGCGACCTCGGCAATCGTAGGCCCAAACGACACGATTATTATTCCTAAGGACAGCACTAAAACCGATTGGGAAGTTGAATTGGCGGTCGTCATTGGTAAGAAAGCCTCTTATGTTTCGGAAGAACAGGCCATGGAACATGTCGCTGGTTATGTTTTACATAACGATTATAGTGAGCGGGAATTCCAGATCGAACGATCAGGGCAGTGGGTGAAGGGCAAAAGCTGTGATACCTTTGCTCCGCTAGGGCCCTTTATTGCAACAAAAGACGAAATAAAGGATCCTCATAATCTGAATCTCTGGTTAAAGGTCAATGGTGAAATGCTCCAAAACAGCAATACTTCAGATTTTGTTTTCAACATACCAGAATCTATAAGTTATATAAGTCAGTTCATGACGCTTTTGCCCGGTGATATTATTTCAACGGGTACCCCATCGGGAGTAGGACTTGGGTTTGACCCACCTCGATACTTAAATCCTGGTGATGTTATAGAACTGGGGATTGATGGTCTGGGCACGTCAAGCCAAGTTGCGAGGGCCTATTGAATAAAAGCCAAAATTAATTAAGGGTACATTGATAAGTAGACTAAAAAAAGCAATGGGATTAGGTTAGTTCGAACAATTTTCAGTGATATATTCTAATCGATCTGTAAGGTGGATTACAGGTCTCGGTGATGATTTTGTCGCCATAAAACCATAAGCACATTCTTTTCAACGTAATGAATTATGGGTGCTAAGACATTCCCGTTTTTCGTTTTTGGTTACCATTGTTACAAAATGGTGTCGTGGTCAACTATTCTGAATGTTGGCTGTATCCAAGTTTTTCACAATTTTTTTCTTTGGCGATTTCGCCAAAGGCTTCAACCCAAATAAAAAGCGGGTAACGTTATTGGTCTTAATCAGATTGTATAAAATCACCGACGCGGGAATGGCCGTAAAAGCGATAATGAAAAATTTAGTAAATGGGTCGAGTTCCAGCCCTACGATGTAGTACCCAAAGATGACAATCAATGACTGATGAAGGACGTAAATAGGGAGGATACTATTGTTGGTGGGAATTAGAGCCCCGTGGCTGAAATTCATCGATTTTGCAAAAAGACCAAGAAAGAACATAATCCAACTTAAGGCAATTAGCATGGTATTTATAGTTATTCCAAGGTGAATCCAGGAATATTCCGGTTGTAAATAGGCCTGAATCATGTCCTCTCCGGTGGAACCTAAATATATAAATACGATAGAGCTCAGCACACCTACACTTAATAACAATAACATCTTGCGCTTAACGATTTCAATAAACTCTGGATCTGCCATGAAAATGAATCCGTAGATAAAGGGCCATAGGTATACAAAAAAGTCGGCCCAGTCCGTGTACTCCTGAAATACCGGTTTAAGTATGAGTCTGCAAAGGATCATTGGGACCACCAATACAAAAACTCCAAATTTAGTCAACATAATTTTCTTGAGAAGGGTAAAACGAATCTGTCCTTTTTGGATTTTCCGAAAGACCGGAATACAGATAAGTGTCATAACAAAAAGAAACGGCAGGTACCATAAATGGGTGCCTAGATGGCCAAACCAGAGCAGTATGCCCATTCCCATATCATCAGCTAATTGTTGTGTGGGATATACTGTTAAAAAATCTAAATAACCTCCCTGAAAACCCCGAAACATAATCCATTCATAAAATCGTTGTGGAGGAATAATGATCAATATCCCAAACAGAAATGGCACAATCAATCTCTTTAGGCGATCCGCTACAAATTTACCCTTTCGGGATTTCATCGCAAACCAGGTTCCGACTCCTGATACCAAGAATATTAGATACATGCGCCATCCATGGGTAAAAAAAGTAAGGAGGTCAAATAAGATGCTTTGCTCCTCATTTTTAATATGCCATGGTAAATGATCGAAGGGTCTCCATGAGTGAAACAGAAACAGGAGTCCAAAGGCAAGTACTCTTAACCAGTCCAGATAATAAAGTCGTTTCGTGCTATTCATCGTTCTAATATTAAGTTTTGCTATTATTTATATATGACCTGTAAAAACTATAGTACAAACCAATAAAATAAATAGAGGCCAATCGACCTTCCCTATAGATTTAGACGCCTCCCTGGGATTTTGGGTGTTTCCCTATGAATCTGTACTTGAGATATTTAGTTTATGACGTCTTAATTTTCACAAATTGAGAAGGAGTGTAGCCAGTCGCTTTTTTGAAGATATTGTTGAAGCTGCTTTTTGAGTTGAATCCGCTTTCGTAGGCCATACCCAACAAAGTCAGGTTGCTATTTTCTGGATCTAGCATTTTTTTCTTGACCAGCTCAACGCGATAGCTGTTGACGAAATCAAAGAAATTTTTGTTTAAGTTCTCATTGATCACCTGGGATAAATGATTGGGGGATATGTCCAAACAATCGGCTACATCGCCAAGCGATAATTTTCCGATTAGATAGGGTTGTTCATCTTCCATATAGGAATGCAGTCGTTTAAGGTGCCTTTTAGATTCTTCTTTTGACAATCCTGAATGCTGGTATTGTTTCTTTGTCTCTCCTTTCGATGAAATTATCTCTTTTCGATCATTATTCGTCTTACTATTGACCGATGGACTAAAGATTATTTGTTGCTTAATACCATAGTACCCATTAAGAAATACTACGATTGTGATGACCACAAAAATAATATTATCTCCCAGGCGGTAAGGCAAAGGCGTATTAAAATGGTATAAAATATTGATGATAATCACGGTGCCCCAAATCAATACCATTGTAATAATCACATACCTCAACCATTTCAAATCAATATTCTCAGTATAGGAGAAATGCTTGTTGATTCTCCTCGAGTGCTTTTTCAATATGAAAAAGCCTGCGATTAAATAAAGTGCACCGGAGAAGACCCTGAGCAGGCCCATTATTTGAAATATGGGCTCTTTATTATCCTCTATGATATTTTTGTCTTCGATGACAGACCCTTCACTAAAAATCATCAGTTTGAGAAATATGACCGTCGTAAAAAAAATATATGGAAGGGCATGCAGAAGAAATAATGGATTAAACTTTTGCGATTTATTCGTATAGCTTACAATGTATAAATAAAACAAAGGTCCCATCAACAAGGGCATGGCTGTGTAGAAACCCAGGTATATTGGATAGTCTGTGTCAATGCCCATTACTTCCAGGGTATATCCCACTAGAAGGAACCCCATTAATACGAGCAATACGGCCATGACATAATCACCCTTTGATTTGTTTTTTTTGTTGATGACCATAAATGTCAAAAAGAACGCTTGTACTGCCCCTACGATAAAAAAGAATTTCATAATTTATTTTCGCGTTGTTTGTACCATTGCTCGCAACGATTCAGCCATCATTACAGCCTGTGAGCGATGAAATTTAGCCGTTTATTTTTCTTGAAATCTAATGTAGGAATTTTTATAGCGTAGTTAGGCGCGTTTGACCGAATTATTGCCGTGGTTAGCCCCAGCTGATGTTATTTTATTGCCTTAAAGCAAGCATAATTGTTTGATGTTGTTGGATTTTCAAGGGATTTTTCAAATTCCTCTAGACACTCAGCATATTGGAAACCGACTTTTCGAAGTAATTCTAGATGCTCGCTGGGTTTTATACGTCCTCCTTCGTATTCATATTTGGATTTTTCTGGTTTAATGAAATCCCCATTTAGAAGGAGGCCTCCTCCAGGTAATATCCCATAGGATGTTTTGTAGATGTTTAATATATTCTTCTTTGTAAATAAATCATGAAGCGCCCAAGTTGAAACAATAATAGTAGGTGTACATTTTATAGTTTGGCCCCATTCTTCATTAATCAAGTCCGCTTTAATAAAATCAATTCTACTTCTGTGTCTTTCTGTCTTTTTCTTGGCAATCTTCAACATAGCGTTTGAGTAATCCAAGCCTTCATAGGAAATCTGAGGCAACCTATCTAATAAATATCTTGCCAAAAAACCAGGTCCTATACCTAATTCCAGTACTGATGTTGTGGTACTTCCTACTTTTTCTATTTGCTTTAAAATGGTTTCAAATAATTTAATCCTGGGGGTAGTTGGCTTAAATTTTTCTGCCCATTCTTTTGAAAAATCCGCATTATGAAATTCATGTAGGGCTTGTATCTTCATTATTGCTTTAAATTGGCGCAAGCGGCCTGTTATGGTTAAGGATTGCTCGCAATGTACTTAAACAATTTTCTATAGGAGCTGTTCAAATAGTTTAATTAGGTTGTTGTGATCAGTCTATTTGGTTTTAATACGCTCGAGGCGTTCGACTTTGTCAATCAAGTTGAACCCATCTTCTGGCAAATTATAGGGTACACTTGTATTTTTGAGCTTGGAATGTAAATAGGCTTCAGTAATTTCAAATATTGTCTCGTAGCCATCCCTAGCGACCTCCTTCTTATCAAAAAGGTTTGGAAACTTCGAGGCTAGATATCCGAAAGATGTAAAATGCCAGTGAGCAATTCTATTTAGCCCAATAAGCGTTCTTTCTGCATAGACCAAACTTCTGATTTTATCCAAATATTTTCTTGTGTAAGAAGCATCATAAATATGAAGTATTGAAGCCGAGACATTCTCTGTGGAACAAAAAGGGCTCTCGTCAATTAATCTAGTACCAAATCTATCACCAATTCCCCCATCATAACTAATTACCGTTTTTATATTTGGATTTCTACATGCCAATGCCAAAGCTGACTGACCTCCGAAACTAAATCCTAAGGCTACAATTTCTGTTAAATCGAGACTACTATTATTGGATAAGACTGACATAGCAAACTCGTAATCCCTAATTTCAGTTTCCATACCTATCCCATTTACATCCAGCTCTTTTTGCCTGTATCCTTTGATGGGGATGTTTATAGCTATGTATCCTTGCTCTGCGAGGGATTCTCCTAAAAACGCAAAGTCGACTGCGGAGCCGTGCATTAATAAAATAACAGGATGCTTTCCAGGCTTAAAGGCGATGTTTTTTGCGGCTTTCATGGGAAGTCTTGTTGAAACGATTGAATCGATCACAGATTCATTCGCTCCTTGCGATATAGGCCACTCAAAGTAGTCTTCTACTGTTTTCCCATAATTTTTAATTGGTTCCTTCACCCCCATCTCATTGTTTCTAATCTTTAGGTAATCAGAAAAATCCATTAATTGGGTGTTCTGTTTAATTTGGGTTGGATACCATATATTAATTTGAATAATACGCCCAAAGTTATAATCAATCGTCGACGGCCTTGATTTGTCAATCTCGATTCGCGATGAAAATCCAACAACATTTGATTTCGAAACTTCTATTGATTGAGAAGTACACACTTCAACTATCAAAGCCAAAATAATAAATATCAATAATTTAGTTTTCATTAGGAAGTCTTTTTAAATTCTCGTAGTGGGCTGCGATGATTAGCCTATGATTCCGTTGCTTAGAGAAATCCAAGGGATTATCCGAAGTAGGAATCGTCAGAATTAAAAGTAATGATTTTTAATGAGTAGAATGACCGCGACGGTTAAGGCAATTGCTGATAGATCAATATTTTTGAAATTAATGGGTAATGGGATTGAGTCATTGAAACAACACATATCTAGGTGGGACAAGTCCGTTTAGTCGCATATAAACAAGCATTTGACCCCTGTGGTGCGTTATGTGGTCAGCAAGTAATAGGAAAATTTGTCGCTTCGTCCTTTTCAAACCGAAATAGTCTAGTTGCTCATCAAACTGAGCTACATCAAATTGTTTAATCAATTTTATGGTTTCATCAAAAGTTTTATCAATCGTTGCAATCATTTCCTTTTTTGATTTATGGCCAACCTTATATATTATATCGGTGTTCCAATCCCTAGATTCCCGCCCACCTAGCAATGACTGACTATGCCAATCCAACGCATATCCTATATGCATTAAATTTTCGGCAAAGGTCAATGATTCTGGAGATGCTCTAAAATCATAATCATCGGCTGGCATTGTTTCTGCCACAAGAAGTAAATACTTTCTGGAGTTCTCTAAACGCTCTAAATAGTCTTTTATAAAACTATCATTTTGTGCGAACAGTGGTGATGTAACTGTATTTAATAGCATAATGGTTGTTAGAATCAGTATATGTTTCATGGTATGTAAGTTTCGTTTGAGTGGGATTTATAATTACATTTTTGATCTCATTTCGCCCTAGTTGGTAATCTGTGTAGAAACACCAGAACAAATACCAACGGTTCGGCTATGTTCTCATTGCGGGTAAATCCGTCTGATTTTTTCCGCCTAGATCCAGACCATTGGTTAAAAGTAAGGATTTTCCGTATGGAAAATCCACAGCAATGGATTATAGCCAATGCTGTACGTAGTTTAATTTTAAAAATTCATTGATAGTCCAATTCCGTTTACATTGGCTATAATTTCAAATTCAGGTTTGAATTCAAATGAAGAAGCGGATTTCAAAGAAAGATTGTATTTGTCAACACCTTTATTAGCCTTGTTAAGAGCACTAAAAGTGAAAGGAATTCCAATAACAGCTATTCCTCCTCCTATATATGCCAAAGTCCAATTAGGTTCACGGTCACTCATTGACTGACCAATTGGTATTCCAATAAGTCCACCTCCAGCAAAAGCCAAAATATTTGAAATCGTATTATGTGATTTTGCTTTTTTTATTAGCAGATTAGCTTCTGAATTTGATTCAGTAGCGTTTACTAATTCTTTCCAATTTATTTTTTGTCCATTTTGAACAAACTTATAGCCAAGTAGATTAAGCTTCATTTCTATTTCTTGTCCAAATGATGGGTTAATAAAGAAAATTCCAATAATTAAAATGATAGTTTTTTTCATGAATGTTTTGTTTTCAAATTACGTACAACGACCCGCTAAACGCAGTTCGGTGATTTCTACGGAAATATAGTAAAATCG
>CAZHJO010000108.1:0-7943 GCA_964532755.1 uncultured Maribacter sp.
CTTTCCAGGGCATCGTGGAAAGGAAAACCGGTAGTACCGTTTAATTGGGAGGGCCATTCTTCAAAAGGGATATTATTCAATAAAACATGAACAATTCTTGAACGATCAGCTACCTTAAGCCCCGTGGGTTCTGACTGTGCTTTTTCATGAAAAAATTCTAGTTCTTGCCGACAGTACTTGGACTGCCTGTAGCCCGGAGAATTAAGACAGATGATCAAGGCCGATTTCTTGATGCCCTCCTTGATAGTTTCATCAAACAATTGGGCACCATCTATCTTTTTATCATCCCACCAAATCTTTACCACGCCCATTCGGCCATAACGGCGATCCAGTTTTTGTTTCAAATTATCATGAAACTGTTGAATCCATCCATGGCTCTGCCCAGCAATCGCCATATTGTCAACATGGGCATAGCTTATAAAAATGTCATATTCAAAACCGGGAATCAGGGCCATTTTGGAATATTTTTAGTTTCTACTTTATGCCTTGGCATTTTCAAACATTGATTTTAATTGCATACTTTATAACCTATCATTACAAAACATTCCAGTAAAACCCGGGCTTCTTCCGCACAATGAATAGTGAGTATAGCAGGATATCTCTGTTATTTCAGGGTACCAAAGCCAAATTACCTTCCTGGGGCGAGTTCAATTCAATTCGAACTATCCTATGATCATCTTCACTCACTGGTGTCATTATACCTGAGTACTTTATGTTCACGTTGTTATCCCTTTGTATGGTAAATTCAATATTCAGTCCGTTAAAACTACCAGAAAGTGGATTGCCATCCCTATCATTGTCCGAATCATGTTGTTCCTCTCCTTCAAAAACTCCCGAATGAACATTCTTATTATCCGCATCGGGTTGAAGGTCTATTCGATAGTCGGCGTCGTTTTCAACGTTCCATGTGGCACTAAAAGCGGGAATAAATAGTAGGGGTAACACCTCCGCGCCACAGCCAACTAGCAGGAATGCCAAAACAGCTACAATTAATTTTTTAGGTGAATAAAACGATTTCATAACTTTGGGGTTTTAATTAATAATCACATCTAATGCTATCTTTATTCTCCCATTTCAACCCTGAGATGGGAAAGAAAGGTATTAACCTTAAGGTCCATAATATCAATTTGTCTTTTTAGGTCGCCCGTGATTTCCTTAATTTCTTGATTAATTTCTTTTTTCCTGTTTTTCTTCTCACTATTGCTCAATGAACTTGTACCATACTCCGCTATAGCAATCCTTACTTCGTCCAGTTTTAGGATATGCGTCTTATGGATATCATCCATAATTCCGTTAATAATAGCTTCCAACTCCTGTCCCCGTGGATTCCTCCAGCGTTTGGTAAAATCCATAAGGTACCGTGCCCCATTGTTGTGTAGATCATCGAAAATCGTATTGTAATCTATCACAGTCTGGATGAGTTCCTCCAAATAACTTTGATTATCAAAAGCAAATTTTGCAATGTCCTGAAACTCTTTTTGAACATTTTTGACCCGCACCATATAGGTTGCCAAAGTCTTGGAAATTAAATCGTATTGCTCTTTTTTCGCAGCTAGAAGTTCTCTGGCATGCACACGATCAACCAGATCCTTCATAAATTTCTTTCGCGTCTGATTATCAGCGATAAGGCCTCTGCCAATAAGGATACTGCCCTTTCTCAGAATCACCTCATTCAGATTTTGGAAGGTAACTGTGACCTCGTATACCCCACTGTCAATATCATCCTTTACCTCCCCAAAAATGACAACTCCCGCTCTTATGGCCTTGAGGCTGTCCACGGAACCAGGTGGCAAATTTTGAATGTCCGCTATCTTGTTTTCCAAATTTCGATGGGACAACACACGATTGTAACGCCTCCGTTCAAGTACGGTATAAAGACCAGAATTAATCAATTCTGTTTCAAAATCATTGGTGAGCATAGCGCCTATTTTCTTGATCGAGGCATCGCTAACACTAAAATCCCAGACGTATACAATAGAGTCATTCGTGGAAGAGGCAGCGGACACTTGTGCTACAGTGACAGGTAAAACAAACAGTAGACCACTTATCAATAAAGTAAAAATGCGCTTCATCTGTTTCAGTTTAAATCATTAGCAATAGTCAGGCCTATATATACCAACGGCCAAGTATTCTTAAGGGCAATCTCAATCGCAGAGCGTTAATTGCATATTATCCTGCGAAATCAATTTATCCGTACTACAACTATCAGGGCCATCCTTTATTTCAAAATGATGGCTGCTGTTTTTCTTTCTAAGCCGAACTTCTATAAATATGAGGTTCCGTTCGATAATCTCGGCAGGTTCGTTATCAACAAAAACAGTGGCCTTGGCCATGTTCGACGGAATTATCAGTTTTACCTTATAGCGTACATCCGATATCTTTTCATCTTTTTTTTCGACTCTAGCCTCCGTTGTTTTAAGGGTATCGACCTTCTCTGCTTCCTTGAGCCGTGCAATCGAATCATGTCTGGCTTTGGCTAAACCCATGCTGTCGATTTGATTATCATTCCCCTTAAACCAATTGTTCCTGTTTATGCCTTGGAATGCAAATAGGGCCACCAAAAACACAAGAATTGCCAATGCGCCCCGCTTAATGGCCTTGGTTTTTCCCGTTCCACGGAGATCCATTTTTATTTTGTCCTGAACCAAATCGCAGAGCTGCCTAAAATCAGAATGGATGTGCTGATCCGTATTCAAGGTATTGATATCCTTGAGAATATGAGTGAGCCTGGCTATATTGTTGCGTATTTCGGTAAAAAGGTTTAAATCGTCCGATACCCCTTGGATATTGGCCAATTCCTTTAATTCCCGAATTTTATTGTCTAGGTTTTCTGCTTCTTTTTCCCAGTACTTCACCAAATCCAATCGGTCTGCTGCCTTGGCAATTTTCACCTCATCGAGCACCACTGGAAAAATACGCTCATAAAAATCCTGGTTCTCAAAAATCTGCAACAACTCGAACATACAGTTCTCTGAACGAAGGTATTTGTTGCTAATGACCAGGATTACGTATTTGCCCCGACCTAGCTGCTCCATAAATTCCTTGATCCGCCCCTTGTATCCTAGGTCATTTTTATCCCTGATAATGCGCACACCCCTTTTTTGGAACTCCCCTTCCACGGACTCAACAATGGCCTCGCTTTGGGGATTCCAGGCATAGGAAATGTAGATAGCCGGTATTACGCTATTTTTAGGCATAATACAGAATTTTTAACCTTTAAACTTTTGGTCATTATTGGTTAACTTAAATATACTAAGTAACCTCCCAGGAATTTTCTTAAAGTGTATAGTTGGTAAGTTATACTTTGTGGATAGTTAATTTTTCCTGTTTTAGTAATACTTCCCTTAACAAAAAACATACAAAAACCTTACATATCTATAACATTTCGTAAAACGGATTTTCCTGGGGATTTTTGTTTTTTCGATTGACTTGACGAATACCTTACTTTCGGCATTCCAGGCATATGAAATGAAGATAGTTGGGATGTCATCACTTTTCTGCATGAGATAAAAGGTTTCCGCAAATAGACCAATTAGTTCTTTTTTTGGCGTTAATTCTTAATAAAGTACGAAGTTTCTGAATACTACTAACAGAAATGTAGGTTTGTTTAACTATCTTCTAGTAACAATTATTGCTATTGCTTTATCGTAAAAAAATAGAGAATCTTGGAAAGAACTGAACCATGAAAGAATTAGATTGCGGTTTGCGCATAAAAATTCGTGTGTACAACCATTCTTTTTCATTCTTTACCTTAATTGCCCCCAAAAAACGGAATAGAATTATTACCAACTAGAAGCATATTGGATTTTTAACCAAATAGCTCCTGAAAGACAGTTATGTGAAAAGTAAGTGGACATGGAATTAAAACCAATAACCACAATCGATGAGATCATCGGTATTTTAGAGGATATTATTATTGAAACTACGGCCAATAATGACCCAAAGGGCTATTTTGCCGTCTTGTACCAAAAAGTGACCAAGAAAGTAAAGGAAGGTGTAGAACAACAATTTTTTGAGGATGGTGCCAGAATGGCAACCTTGGATGTTGTTTTTGCCAAAAGATATATTGACGCCTATTATGCTTTTCACAAAGGGGAAACGATTACCCAGGCATGGCGGGATGCTTTTGAGCTTTCCGCAAAGTATTGGCCCATTGTTTTACAGCATTTGCTGGTAGGGATGAATGCACATATCAATCTAGATCTTGGTATCGCTGCTGCCAACGTTTCAAGGGACAAAAATATTGATGACCTACAAGCGGATTTCAATAAAATAAATGAAATTTTAGCCCAGTTGGTTAATGAAGTACAGGAAGATCTCGCCCGCGTCTGGCCTACGCTAAAGAAAATATTACGAATGACCAAGAAAATCGATGATTTCCTTATTGATTTTAGTATGGAACTAGCCAGGGATGGGGCTTGGAGATTTGCTAAGAGTTTAGCCACAAAACCCATTAAGGAGCAGGAAATCTTAATCGGCCGTCGTGATAAAAAAGTGGCAACCCAGATGAAAATAATTACAAATCCAGGTCTCATTGCCCGAATCGTTCTAGCTATAATAAGGCTAAGCGAAAAAGGTCCTGTTTCTAAGAAAATACAGGAGTTAAGGAAAACAGAAAACCAAAAAGACACCTATCCGGTAAGCACAAATCCGTCATCCTAGTAATGCAATATATCAAGGCTTGAGTTTCGTCGTCAACACTGCCAAAGCATTAACACTAGAAGTTGAAGTCGATAAGATCTAAATGCTATTGCCACCTCATGTTTTTTCATAAATAGCCCTCCATCAAGAATTCGATCATTGCTTACCATGACATGGCTCTTGATCCATTCCGGATTTGAAAATAGATCAGGGCCCCTAGGTAGGAGTTTGCAGATGAATATGAAAGTGCTTTGGACATGTTGAATTAGTTAGGACGTGAATTAGAGATGATAATGTTGTCCGAAAAATTTGGCTACAAAAATATCGAAGCAGTTGTGCACTTAGAAAGGCCTTGGATTCTAACATCGAGACCCGTAATTTGCGCTAGAGAATTCAGGAAAACCGGTGGAAAATCATCTATTTTTCTTAGCCCGTATCTGATCATAAGCAAGTGCGCTTGAGCCTTCTCCACGACCATTTGTCTTTCTTCTTCCCAACCAAATGACTACTTTTCCATTGGGCATGCGGGTGCGTTGCCAAGTTGTTTTCACGATGATTCCTGATTTGGTGATTTCTTCTTCAAAAAGATAATAAGGAGACGGGATGGCAGAAAGAAGATGGGATTGTGGTAAAACCCTCATGTTATCCAACCCATTCACTATCCTGGGCATCGAGGCACGCTGCAGCTGAATACTTCTGTTAAGCGGATTCGTACTGATTTTTTTAGCCACAAAGGGAATCCAGTTTTCAGGGACCTCGGTCGCTACCTTGTACTGTATTTTGGCCTTATTGGCCACTGTCCCATCATCTGGCGTAGCCAGCAGCTCATAATAGGTTTTGACTTGCCTTGCGAAATGGTTTCCGTCAATTCCATTGCCCAGACCATCTGGTATTTGATTCTCAATTCCCCAAACCATGTTGGCCATTTCATCCCGTATAAAGTTGATGCTTTCTATGGGCTCACTTTCCATAATATTATGCGCTACCGGAGGAATAAAAAGCTCCAACTGCGAGTTATCTACTTTATGAAGAGCTGTGTCTTTAGCCATTTCGAATAGACCCCAGGCATGATTTCCGGAATACTTTTTATAATGTTCTGAAATAATCAATTGACCAAAATTGTCCATGGTCTCTACATAGTCTATCCCTATTAGGCTTCCTGCTGGCAATGTCAACGGGAGAATGCTCCAGTCATTGCCATAAAGTAAGCCGAATTCGGTGAACAACATTTTTCCGGTGTCAGTTTTGTTCGGTTGTATCGAGGCAAAATTAACCGCATTATCTTCAAACTCCCACCAACGGTTGTGGGGCATCCCACTAAAATCGATTTCCGCAGGAAAAACCTCTTCCTCTCCGTTTGCAATAACGTCCTTGTTCAAATCCTGCCCTAACTTTTTCGTGTTCGTAGTGGCCACATCCATACTGAACCAATCCAATCTTCCATGAAAATATTCTTCGGCCTTAAATTGAACGTTTTTGTTATTAGGTTCGGGAGCCGCACAACTAAATTGATATTCCAAATGTGACGGATGCCAAGCCTTGGGCTCGTCTTGACCCACCTGCTGAAACTTATCCTGATACCACGCTGTGAATTGTATACCTATTTCATCCAATTTTTGATTCTGTGCAGTACTCAATCCAGGGCTAGATAGAAAAGATTTTGCCTTTTTCCCCTCTTGAAGTGCGATCAATAGTTTGCCAGCATGAAAACTTTTATCAGCGATAATGCTTACGACTTCGTGAAGTTCTTGGTTTACCATTAAACCGGCCGTTTCAAAACTATCTTTCTCTGCTTTAAAGTCGGGAAGATTCATGGCAAAGCTACTTTCTGCGCTATAATCCTTCAAAATCTTATTGGTGACCGTCTTTCCGAAAGCAGTAGAAAGCATACGTTTCCACTTTCGATACAACTGCAAGGAAAGGGACTGGTCTCTCAGAATATTGAAATTTTGTCGTTCAACCAGTGTCTCCAAAGGAATATCCGTCGGTATTTTCTCCGGTGTATGTTGGCCCAACTGCACCTTGTCCAATTGCGTATTCTGGAATTGTAGTCGGGTTCTAATCGGGTAGCCTGCATCCTCGCCCTTGAGCTCGCCCATTTGCCATTGGCGGGTCAGCATCCAAAGCGGATCTCGGATCTCGCATCGCAACGTTCTAGAGAAATCTTCTTTCCTTGCTCTTGGTTCTAGTCGGTTCCACTGTGTTAATGTATTAGCCATCGGTGTCAAGTTTTAAGTAAGTACCTATAATAAATGGTGTTAGAAATGCATAAATGCTTAGGAAGTTATTACGTCCGAAATCCAGCGACGGTGTTTTCCCTTTAGCATTGATAGCGGCTACCAATCCCGGTAGCATTTTAAAGAGCAATCGATCTTGTTTTAAAAGGTCGGGTTCTACGGCCCTTTTTTTGGCCATATCCAAGGTTTCGGTTACACATCCCATAAGATGTTCCCATGTCCATGCACCGGTTTCATCCGGTGATACGGCCAGCAGGATACAGTTGGGCGCTTCTTGATTAGGTCTGTTGTAGTGTAGCGCCATACCAGTATCGATATCCGTGAACGGGATAAGCTCGTTCCACTCTTCTATGACAAAACCGAGTTGAAGATTGCTCGAATTATAACTTTTGGGATATTTGAAAACTAGGGACAATGGATCCAACGGTAAATCGCCATCGGGCAATTTTGCACCCAACCAGGTATTTTTTTCTGGAAGGAAAGGTAATTGTACCGGTAGCGGATCTTCATCGTCTTTTTGAACATCCAATATATCTTTCAGCACCTGTAGCATCTGAAAATCCTTGACATGGGGTTTTACCATGGCTACTCCGGCCAACCAATCTTCGACCATGTCTTCATCGGCATCCAACGTGACCGTTTGGGCAACGGCATTCCCGTATTGGGTCGCATTGTCCAATGTAAATTGAGGCAGTATTTTTATGCTTCTTCCAAAAAATATGGCTACGACTTCCTGTAATTGTTGAAAAGCCGTTTTTTCGTCCGAATCCAAGGAAGCCATGATCGTACTGGCCCTATTCTGTTTCTTTCGAAGCAGTTTTACCACGTTTTCGGCTTGGGCCACAATAACATCACGATTGATCAAATTCAAAGGTGCATCTATTTTTGCAACCCCGGAACTCACATCGTATAAGCGGGCACGAAGCATAGCCTCGCAGAGTTTTTGATACTGCTCTTGGTCGTTAATGGTAATCTCATCATCATTATCCAAGAGAAGCAATGCGGGCAAGCGTGCTTCAATAGCCACAATAATGGCATTCGTACTATCTGTAATGGTCTGATCCG
>CAZHJO010000109.1:0-7939 GCA_964532755.1 uncultured Maribacter sp.
TAAATCTGCACTGCGAAGGTCTTTATTCAAGACTACATGATATATTTTACGAAGTCCGTTTTTAGGACTTTTCAAACGCTTAGTCATATCGCCATCATTCGTGAACAATAAGAGTCCGGTTGCATTTTTGTCCATCTTGTCAACAGGTAACAATTTTGACTTTGACGCATTCGAAATCAGGCCACTTACGTTACGCCTTCCGCGTTCATCCCTTACGGTTGTAGAAAAATCCTTGGGTTTATTCAATAGCACATATTCCTTTTTTTCTGGATTTAGTAAGCGTCCATCGAATTTTACCTCATCGGTCTTTCTGACCTTATAGCCCATCTCTGTTATGGCTTTACCGTTAACGGTAATATTTCCCGCAGCTATATATATATCGGCATCCCTTCGGGAACACACCCCGGAATTGGCCACATACTTGTTCAATCGGATCATATCGGGGTTAGAAGGTTGCTGGGGTTTGGTTTTCTTTCTAATAGCTGCATTTCCCTGTGAATGACTCCTTTTGCGAAAAGCCCCTCCTTGTCTACCAGAAGTTTTTTTGCCCTTTTTTGAATCTGACTTCCCCATAACGTTATAAATTTTTGCAAATGTAATGAAATGGATTTCGGCCCTCACCGTAATGGCCGATAAAAATTATTCCTTGATTTCTACTGAAGACTGACGTTCTCGATTTACTATTAACTTGGTGACATCAGGTCTGGAATAATGCCCAACTGGATCAAAATTCTGTCGTTCCTCATACACTCGATTAAAATCTAGTGTATGGCAAATTAGACCTTCTTTGTGAAGAACTGGTTCTACTAGCCATTCCCCGTTAGGACCAGCGATACAGGAGCCCCCATTGGCCAAAACATCAGGGGCATGGGTCAAAATTTCATTTATATGCGGCGTATCCCTTGGAAAATCCTCTTTTCGCATCAGTGAGGAAACAGAAATCACATAACTTCGCGATTCCCGAGCTATAAACCTTGTAATCTCTTTCGTATTATGCTCACTTCCAGGCCAAACGGCAATATGCAGGTTTTCGCCCTGACCGTACAAGGCAGTACGTGATAACGGCATCCAATTCTCCCAACAATTGAGTCCACCCACTGTGAATTGTTTTAGGGAATGCACTTGTAATCCATTACCATCACCTGGAGCCCATGTAAGCCTTTCATCATAGGTAGGCTGCAATTTACGGTGAACTGATTTTACTGCGCCATTTTGATCAATATATACCAGAGAACAATACAAGCTATGCCCACCGCGGTCTTGGGCGCGTTCTATCATCCCCAAATAAATGGCCAATTTGTTCTTCTTGGCCAATTTGCAAATAGCTTCCAATTCGCCTGATTCAATTTGAATAGCATTACGAACATAATGGGCATGTAGTTCCTTATTGACCTTTAAATCCCAAGCGGCACCATTCGTCAATGCCAACCAAAACGGATATCCTGGTAAGAGTGCTTCACCAAAAACGACCAACTCGGCCTTTTCTTTGATCGCTTCTAAGATTGTAGCTTCAATTTTTTGAAGGGTTGCGTTTTTATTTAGCCAAACGGGGGAAATTTGGGCAAGGGCTACTTTTAATAAATTATCCATTATAAAATACGGTTTAATACCAGGTCTATGTTAATCAATAAGATACTAAAAACACCAACAATGATTATCAATTTCAAAATATTATGCAGTACTATATAATGCATTTTAGTGCTTGAATTCCAAAGTTGGATTACAAAAAGAACCAGCAATACAATACATCCCAAAAAGTAGAGATACATATAGCCTACATCAAAATAATTGATGAGCAAAAGCGATGGTATTAAGGTCAACACAATCAAAATTGTTATACAAGCCTTTGAAAATCCTGTACCATACAAAACCGGTATTGTCTTGTAATTCTGGGTCAGGTCACCTGCAATATTCTCCATATCCTTAATCATTTCACGGGCCAAAATCAAGAGGAACAAGAACATAGCATGAACAAAAATGACGGTTTCAAAATTCTTATAGTAGACAAAAACCGCAAAGAACGGGGCAATAGCCAAAGTGGCCGAAATAAAATTGCCGAGAAAGGGCACCTTTTTTAATTTGTGGGAATAAAACCATATCCCAAAAATGTAGGCAGCGAAAAAGAAGACTGCCCTAAATGATACATAACTGGCAAAAAAAACAGATAAAAAATTCAATACGAAATAGGCCGTTAGTTTCGTACGTTGACTAACCAATCTATCAAGCATGCTTTTTCTAGGTTTGTTGATCAGATCTTTTTCGGAATCATAAAAATTGTTGATTATGTATCCCCCCGCTATCACCAATGAGGAGGATAGCACAATGAAAAAAAGATTAAGGTCCAATATTACACTTCGAAGTGGTAGGTGGGGTGCAAGAATATAAATCGATGCCAAATATTGCGCCAAGGTTATCATTAGAATATTATAACCTCGAACAATAGAAAACAGACTCAAAAACTTCAAAAGTAAGAGCTTGTTCTTTCTACTAAGCATTATCGAATTTTTAGAAGTTGTAAACCACTTCTAAATTGTAGTCTTTCAGTGCGTTTTTTGCCTTGTCAATATCTTGGGTGAAACCCAATATATATCCACCACCACCTGAACCACAAAGTTTTAGATAGTAGTCATTGGTATCTATCCCCTGTTTCCAAAGTTGATGGAACTTAGCCGGAATCATAGGTTTAAAATTATCCAAAACCACATGCGACAATTGCTTTAAATTACCGAATAGCGATTTTACATTCCCATTAATGAAATCCTCAACACAAGCATCGGTATGTTTAATGAATTGATCCTTCAACATATGCCTAAAACCCTCATGTTTCATCTTTTCCATGAACAACTGTACCATAGGCGCAGTTTCTCCTGTTGATCCACTGTCCAATAAAAATACGGCCCCTTTACCCTCTTGGTTTTGGGAAGGGATACTGGTAGATTCTATATTGTCTTGGGAATTAATCAAGATCGGCAAACTTAAATAGCTGTTCAGTGGATCCAAGCCTGAGGATTTACCATGGAAAAATGATTCCATTTTTCCGAAAATAGCTTTTAACTTTAGCAGCTTTTCACGAGTTAGGTTTTCAAGAACAGTGATTTTATGCTGTGCATATTTATCATAAATAGCTGCGACCAATGCACCACTACTTCCAATACCATAACCTTGGGGTATTGAACTATCAAAATACATTCCTGCGTTCACGTCCTTTTTCAGATTTTCAAAATCAAAGGTCACCAATTGTGGTTCTTCAATTTGAATACGCTCCAAATACAAGACAAAATCCTTTAAATAACCATTCGATCTTAATGCCTCTTCCGATGGATTTTGATCTTTTTTCAAGGCGCCTTTAAAAAAGTTATAAGGAATAGAGAGTCCTTTGGAATCTTTAATGATGCCATATTCGCCAAAGAGTAAAATTTTAGAATAAAATAAAGGTCCTTTCATAGGTTTTTTAACGATTCGGAATTGTAAAATGTGTCATTTACAATGACTAATTTTGATTAAAAGTTACACTTTTTTGGCTCCGAAACCAATTTTGTCGCAAATATAATGTCCGTTTTCACAAAATGCAACTAACTCATCTTTAATAAATTGGTATACTTCCCCTTTCTCATTTTCGGGATATAGCACATGAACATTGGCACCGGCATCCAATGTAAAACAAACATGGGTTTTGGAAGATGCCCTAAACGCCCATATTCTATTGATGATTTGTAGCGTATTTGGCTTCATCAATATAAAATAAGGCATGCTGGTCATCATCATGGCGTGTAGTGTGAGCGCCTCACTTTCTACGATTTTAATAAAATCATTTAAATTTCCTGTGGCAAATATGGTTTTTAGCTTAGACAGATTTTCATGCGCTTGACCGAATCTTTGTTCAGCAAAGGGATGATTGTGCATTAACTGGTGGCCTACTGTACTACTTACTTGTTTTTGGCCTTTATCTACAAGAAGTATGGTATCGTAATAATGTTGAAATACATGATGTACTTTATAAGGATACTTGATACCGTATAAGTTGGTGCTCCCTTCTGTATCTTTATGCTCCCCCCACTGTATTATATTCCCTTCAATACTTCGACTGGCACTCCCAGATCCCAATCGAGCTAAAAAAGATGCCTTAGTATTAAACAGGTCATGGTTCATCCCTGGATTCATTTCTTTTTCCATATACAACAGACACAGTGCCAAGGCTGCCATACTACTTGCCGAAGAGGCAATTCCGCTACTGTGGGGAAAGGAATTCGATGTTTCTATTTTAAGGTGGTACTCCTTTATAAAAGGCACATATTCTTCAATTCGAGTAAAAAAAGTTTGAATTTTAGGCTTGAAGCTTTCTTTGGGTTTTCCATCAAGAAACAGTTCGAACGAAAATTTAGTATTAGGATCTTCTAACTTTGAATAGGTAACAGATGTGGTCGTTGCACAGGCATCCAAGGTAAAACTGATTGATGGGTTAGCCGGTAATTGTTCTTCTTTTTTGCCCCAATATTTGACCAAGGCAATATTGCTTGGAGCTTTATAGGTTACTTTCCCTTGCTGAACTTGTAGACTGTATTTTTGGGGAATAAAATCATTAATGGTCATTGACAAAGAATTTACGCAAAGATAGTTTTTAAGAGGTTCTGATTAACACCCATCAGATTTAATCACTATTTTAGGAGAAAAATCTCCAATCAATTGAATAAAAAACTAGCCTATATTGCAATTTCAGTGCTTGTATGCTTGGTCATTGGTTTTCTCTCCAGTTTCGCGACCCAAAGCTCTGTAAATGATTGGTTCGTCACTTTGAACAAACCCAGTTTTAATCCCCCTAATTGGATATTCGCACCCGTATGGACCTTACTTTATGTGATGATGGGAGTAGCTGCCGGTTTGGTTTGGTCCAAGGGTTTTCACCATTTATGGGTCAAGACAGCTTTGTACCATTTTGGGTTTCAATTGCTTTTAAACGCCTCTTGGAGTATCGTATTCTTTGGTCTGAAAGAGCCTTTTTGGGCACTTGTTGTTATCATCACACTGCTCATTCTCCTAGTGTTGACCATACGTTGGTTTAGGATTGTTAGCAAAATCGCCGCTTGGATGCTTGTTCCCTATTTTCTATGGGTATGTTTTGCGACAGCTTTGAATTATAAAATCTGGGAATTGAATTAATTGGACGATAATTCCAATAACTTGGTCATAGTCCTATAATTCCGGGATGTCGTTACCACCTTCAACTTGGATTCAAAAAAAGTAGTACCGCATTTAGCTTTGGCCGCTCCCAAATCATATCGGATATAAACACATTCTGGCGTTATGACGAATTTTTCATTTTCAAAAATTATTTTTGAAGTAGATTCTATATCATCGCTCAGGGGCATTTCTTTCAAAACAATGAAATAGACTTTATTATTGGCAAGATCTTTTGGGTCCTTGAAAGGATTACTATTTAAGATTTTGTTCATTTCTGTCCTGGTCTTAACCAAAACAGGCACTTGAAAGCCATAATAGCTTTTGATGGATTCCGAAATTTGATTTGCAAGATTACTTTGATCCTTGATCTTACTTTTGAAAACTACATTGCCACTCTGTATATAGGTCATAACATCCTTATAACCTAATCCTTCAAAAAGATCTCGTAAATCGGCCATTTTGATTTTCTTATGACCGCCAACATTAATTCCCCTTAAAAGTGCGATATAGCTCATTCTTGTAAATTAACTATTTTTAGCAATAGCCTGGGCTACAATATAACCTCCCGTCCAGGCATTTTGAAAATTAAATCCTCCTGTAATGGCATCAACATTAATAACTTCTCCCGCAAAAAATAGATTATCGTGAATTTTGCTTTCAAATGTTTTAAAATTGATTTCTTTCAGGTCAACACCACCTGCTGTCACGAATTCTTCCTTAAAAGTACTCTTACCTTGTACCATAAACTTACCGTTAGTCAATTCATTTGCCAAATTTTGTAACTTCTCCCTAGTCACATCGGCCCATTTTTCATCTTTGGCTATTCCAGATGCCCTGACCAAATTGGTCCATAACCGCCTGGGGATTTCAACCGCTTTCGTTCTCAATACTGTTTTTCTTGCTTCAATTTCCTTTATTTCCATCAACAATGATAAGACAGATCCTTGATGGTAATCAGGCAACCAATTAATACTAATGGGAAATTTATATTTCAAATTATGCAATAGAATGGCGCCCCAGGCTGATAATTTCAATATCACCGGGCCACTTAGTCCCCAGTGCGTAATCAATAATGAACCTTCTGCACTTAGTAAGACTTTTTCTGCCTTCTTACTTTTTAGTTTCAAGGTGATTTCTCGACTAAAATCATACTTTGGAAGCACA
Organism: uncultured Maribacter sp.; assembly: GCA_964532755.1. GTDB lineage: Bacteria > Bacteroidota > Bacteroidia > Flavobacteriales > Flavobacteriaceae > Maribacter_A. The sequence goes on from CAZHJO010000109.1 coordinate 6,343, forward strand.
TCAACTTTTGCAGAAGTACTTACACCTTGATTGCCCGAAATACGTTCATCCTTTATATTAAATGTAAATAAGGATGGCACAGGGGGAATTACGCTATGGCCCAAGCTTTCAATCAGCTTCCAAATTTTTAGATTACTCCCGGTAGCGAGTACTACCTTTCTACACTGATATTGCTTTTTAATTGTAGTAATAGTCCAAAAACTACTTTGCCCATCACTGTATTTTGGTTCAATTTTAACTACTGAACTTTGTCTAAAAACCTTAATGCCCAAGCGATGCGTCTCCTTCAAAAGACAATCGATAATGGTTTGGGAAGAATTAGATACCGGAAATACCCTTCCGTCTTCCTCTGTTTTTAATGGCACCCCCCTAGATTCAAAAAACTGTATCGTATCCTGATTGTTAAATGTATAAAATGGCCCTAAGAGTTCTTTCTCCCCACGAGGATAATTCTTGATCAATTCTTTTGGGTCTGGTTGGGCATTGGTGACATTACAGCGCCCGCCACCAGAAATCTTGACCTTCTGGAGTACTTCCTTCCCCTTCTCTAATATGGCAATAGTAAGATCCGGGTTCACCTCGGCAATATTAATGGCCGTAAAAAAACCAGAGGCCCCCCCACCAATTATAATGACATCGAACATTAATTCACTCGTTCTGGGTAGTCGGTAATGATACCATTAACAGACCATGACTTTGCGATTTCAATATCTGCAGGTTCATTGAGGGTCCAAGTATAGATTTTAAATCCAGCTTCCTTTATTTGGGTCACCATGTCTACATCCAATTTATTAAAATCCGGATTTATAGCTTCTGCATCCAATTCCTTGGCAATAGTAAGCGCATCCAATGGATTGCCCTCGGACAATATGGCAATCGGTATATCTTTGTTTATGCTCCTAAACTCCCTCAGTTCCTCCCATTTAAAACTTGAAATCAAGAAATTATCCCAGGTCCATCCCTCCTTATTCACATAATATTTCAGAATATGGTCGACCCTATCACAAGTTCCTGCGCCCTTTAATTCTATATTCAATCTAACCTTATTATCAATGAGCTTCAAAACATCCTGCAAAAGAGGAATGGGATGATTGCCATCGAGAACTATCTGTTTAATGTAAAAAATATCATAGTCCTCAATCTTACCAGTTGCATTTGCCAATCTATCGACAAATGTATCATGAAAAACCACGATCTCCCCGCTTTTTATTTTGAAAATATCGATCTCTATCATGTCAACCTCAAAATCAATCGCCTTTTGAACAGAAGCAAGTGTGTTTTCAGTTTCATGCCCCATAGCTCCCCTATGACCAATGACCAAAGGCCTTTCTTTCATACTACAACTTTCTAATAAAACTAAGCAAAGTAAAAACAGTCCAAACTTTGTAAAATCCTTCATATAAACCTAATATTTTTCAAAGATACAAACGGTAATATAATTTGGGAAATAGATATGCGACCATTATATAAATTGTTACATTAATTTTTACAACTCACAGCATATCAGCTAGATAAAGCATTTATTTTTTCCTCTGTAGGTGCTTTTTGATTATGTTTATAACAACAACCAATAAAATTTACGACAATGTTTACAAAA
>CAZHJO010000110.1:0-7875 GCA_964532755.1 uncultured Maribacter sp.
GACTTGGATAGCCACGTCGAGCGGCACCATTTATTATTCTGGGGATAAAGGAAAATCATGGGAGATACAGAAAACCCCAATAGTTAGTGATGAGCCTACCCAAGGTATTTACTCTATTGATTTCTATGATGAAAAATTGGGTATTGCCATTGGGGGGGATTATACCAGTCCGGATGAGAATAATGCCAATAAAGCAATTACCAAGGATGGTGGCAAAACATGGAGATTAATTGCAAATGGTCAAGGACCAGAATATAAAAGTTGTGTTCAATTTGTTCCAAACACCCATGGAAATGGGGTAGTGGCTTTAGGGTTTACAGGCATATCATATTCAAGTGATAAGGGTGAGAGCTGGACAAAATTGTCCAAAGAACCTTTCTATACCATCCGCTTTAAGAATGATTCAGTTGCTTATGCGGCTGGTAAAAATAGAATTGCAAAATTAACCTTTAAAGAAAAAGAGGAGCCTCTTTAGACTCCTCCTTAAAACAACCAACCAAACCAATTATACGTTGAATACTACGTATCCTCTTCCTTTCTTTTTATACCAAATGCCCTTGTACTTATACACTTTCCTACCGTTAACGCGAACGACCTTATAGCCTCGGGGCAGATGTTTTACTGTAATGCCCAAAGGTGCAGCACAGACTACATATTTTTTACCTCTTGCCTTGTACCAAACACCTTTTGCAAAGTGGAATTTCGCTCCCTTGTGAACAACAAGTTTAGGTTTGTGTACGGTTGTCACTATTGTTCCATGCCTGGGATATACCTTTACAACTTTTCTTTGTGCATTTGCAGAAAGCATAGTTCCTAGAAATACAAGTACAATCATTACAATCTTTAAATTTTTCATAGCTTACTTTTTTTTTGACCCGTAATTGGTTAGTGGGTCAGTTTATATCTTTTTGACTCTGATTTTGGGATATGGTTTAATGAAAAAGGGAGCTAATTAGCTCCCTTTTATGCATTTCATCGAAAAGTGTTTTATCGTGGTCCACCACCATGTTTTTGCCTGTACTGCTGCAAGAGACGTCTTTTAAAACCATTTTCAGTTTTGAGCAGCACAAAAGTCTTCTTCGCAGAAATTACTGTGCGAATATCCCTTAAAAATTGCAAATTTGCTTTTTGTTTGTCCTCTTGCAAGGCCATAAGTTCGTCTAATAATTCTTCTACTTCGCTCGCATCCAGAGCGTCCATATCCCTTACTTTTCCATAGATCCGGGTGCGTTCCTGTTCGTTAAAAGACTCCATCTTTTCTTCATGTGCATTATAAATGGGCCAGAACGCTTGTGCCTCGGTACTACTTAAATTCAGTCGTTCTGTGATATACGCTACTTTAAGGGACTTTATTTTTTCCTTATCAGGTCTGCGCTGCCCAAACATTAGGGTTGTAGTGAACAGCAAAAACAATACAATTAGTATGTTCTTATTAATATTCATAATCCGCTAGGTTTAATTCTTCAATATTTTCGATACTATCATCTAAATAGTCAATAATATTCTCTTCTTCAATTTCATCATCCATGATATCGGAAATTTCCAGTTCATCGACCGGAATGACCTCTGCTATTTCATAGGTTGAAAGTCCTAAATCGTTGTACTCAAAATAGTCCTCGATTTCAGTATTCGCCAGACCCTCGAATGTTGGATCTAAACTACTAGTAGTACGTATACCAATGGTTAGTAGTACGATGGCCGCAACCGCTGCCGCAGTAATATAATAAAATTTACGTCTTCTTTGCAGCGCAATTACCTTAGGGATATCCTCGTTTAATTTATCTTGGATGTTCTTGTTTATTGAATCAAAATAACCATCGGGAAGACTGAAACCATCCGATTTGGGCAACAAAGAACCTTTCTGATCACTTTTTGAATTTGACATTCTATCCAAAAGTCGATCAGAGAAACCCTCAAAATATCCCTCGGGGGTATTAAAATCCTTATTGTTATTCTTCTTGTTCATGTCTTTACTTTGACTATCAATAGTTTAAAAGGTTTAATCGTCCTTCAAAAATGATTCTACCTTTTTAACGGCCAAATGATAGGATGCTTTTAATCCACCAACAGAGGTATTCAATATTTCCGATATTTCCTCATATTTCATCGCCTGATAATACTTCATGTTAAATACCAATTTCTGTTTTTCAGGTAGCGTAGCTATTGCTTTTTGCAATTTTAATTGAATTTCATCCCCTTCAAAATAAACATCGGCTTGTAAATTCAATACCATTTTATCTTGTAATTCCGAATCGCTGATTCCTAATTTGTTCGATTTTTTCTTTAAAAATGTCAAGGCCTCATTGGTCGCAATTCGGTACATCCACGAGTAAAGTTTGCTATCGCCCTTAAAACCACTAATATTTTTATAGACTTTGATAAAGGTATTTTGTAATACATCATCAGTATCGTCATGGTTCAAAACTATTCTCCGAATGTGCCAATAGAGGCGCTCTTTGTAAGTGTTAACCAACACTTCAAAGGCCTTAGCTTGGGTTTCGAGCTGTTTTAATTCGTTAAGTAATGTCTCTTCGGCAATCAAACGATACCACTTAAGTTTTGTATAGGACTATATAATATGTAAAAGGTTTAATTCCGCTGAAATGTTAAGATACAAAAGATTGCATCTCGACCAATTTATTGTATACTCCTTTTTTTGCCATTAGTTCGGGATGTGATCCCTGCTCAACTATTATCCCTTTTTGCAATACCACAATGGTATTGGCATTTTGAATGGTCGACAGCCTATGTGCAATCACTATAGAAGTTCTATTGCGCATCATTTTCTCCAGGGCATCCTGCACCAACCGTTCACTTTCTGTATCCAGGGCAGATGTGGCTTCATCCAAAATCATAATTGGGGGATTCTTAAGAACGGCCCTAGCTATAGATATACGCTGTTTTTGACCACCACTTAGTTTATTGCCACTATCGCCAATATTAGTATCGTAGGCATCTGGCAGTTCCATAATGAACTCATGTGCATTTGCAATTTTAGCCGCTTCGATTATTTCTTGATCACCAGCATTTTCTTTACCCATGCCAATATTATTACGTACCGTATCATTGAATAAGATGGAATCCTGTGTAACCAAACCCATTAAGTCGCGAAGTGACTTTTTGGTTATGTCCTTGATGTTCGTATCGTCAATATTGATGGCACCTTTATTGACATCATAAAAACGAGTGACCAAGTTGGCGATAGTGCTCTTCCCACTACCTGATTGCCCTACGAGGGCCACTGTGTTGCCTTTAGGAACATTCAGGTTAAAGTTCTTTAGCACAAGGTCATCCTCATATTTGAAAGATACATTTTCAATGGAAATTCCTTGTTCAAACGAAGTCTTCTCCACTGCATCTTCATTATCAACTATTGGATTATCCGTTTCAAGAACTTCCAGCACACGTTCTGCAGCGGCATTTCCTTTCCTGACCCCAAAAGAGGCTTTGCTGATAGCTTTTGCCGGTGTCAGAATATTATAGGCCAAGCCCATATAGGCAATAAAGGAAGATGCGTCCAAGGTTTTATCTACCAACACCATTTTTCCTCCGAACCATAGCAATACACCAATTACCATAATTCCTAAAAATTCGCCGGTGGGCGAAGCCAGGTTCTGGCGGTTCAATAACTTGTTGGAAAATTTGAAAAAACGGTCGGTTGATGTACTAAACGTCTTAAAAAACCTAAATTCAGCATTAAAGGCCTTAATAACTCTTAGCCCCCCCAGCGTTTCCTCTACAATAGACAAAAACTCGCCTTGTTCTTTTTGAACCCGGTCCGATTTCTTTTTCAGTGATTTACCGATTCTCGAAATTATGGCGCCAGCTACCGGAATAAAAACAAAAACGAAAAGTGTGAGTTTTGCGCTGATTCCAAACATGACCAAAATAGTGAATATGATGGTCAATGGTTCGCGCACAATCAATTCCAATATAGAAAGAAAGGAATGCTGTATTTCAAGCACGTCTGAAGTAATTCGGGCAATAACATCCCCTTTTCTTTTTTCTGAATAATAGGAAATTGGCAAAGCTGTAATCTTTTGGTACATACTATTGCGAATATCCTTTAAAACACCATTCCGCAGGAAAGTGATAAAATACATTGCCAAGTAATTAAAAACATTTTTTAAAAGAAACAGAGCCAGAACAAGTCCAATCACCATTACCAAGGCCTTCATTTTATCGTCCCCGGCATATTGGGTCACATGATATCCCAAATAATCAATAGAATAGTCTTTTACATCACTAATACCACTATACACCGGCAATTTGGTTACGGGCTCTGATTCCTCAAATAGAACATTGAGCATCGGAATCAGTGCAGCGAATGACAATGCACTGAACAGGGCATAAAGAATATTGAAGAACACATTAAGAAATCCGTATTTCCTATAAGGTTTCGCGAAGCGAAGGATTTTTTTGAAGTACTTCATTGAACTTAACTTAGGATTTCGTTTTTACCTGCAAAGCTATCAATTTGCACTCTAATCTTGTCTTTTTCTTGCTCCGTAGCACTGCTATGAAGCGCAAAAAACCTCTCATTAGAGTACAAAAAAATGACTTTTCGTTTCAATAAGAAAATCAAGGATAAGTTCATTAACCAAGTTTCAATTCGCTAACAATCCGATTAATTTTCGCTTCCAATTCCTTGCGTACCTTCTTAAAATCGTTTGCACTCTCCAAATTGGTATTTATACTAAAATAGAATTTGATCTTTGGTTCTGTGCCACTTGGTCTGGCCGCCATTCGTGTGCCATCTTGAGTCGTATATATCAATACATTGGATTTTGGAATAGCGATAGTTTCAGTTATACCCGTGATTAGGTTGGTGGCTATTGAAGCATTATAGTCGTGGATCCATTCAACCTTTGAACCATCAATTTCCTTGACCGGATTTTCGCGATAATCGACCATCATTTGTTTTATTTCCTCCGCACCGCTGATTCCTTTTTTGGTCATGGAAATCAGTTTTTCCATATAAAAACCATAATCCACAAAGCAATTGATCAAATCTTTGTAGAATGAGCTACCATTGGCTTTGGCATTGGCCCCAATTTCACAAGCGAGCAGGGTAGCTGTAACCGCATCTTTGTCCCTTACAAAATCACCGACCATAAACCCGAAGCTTTCCTCTCCACCTCCGACAAAATGCTGCTGCGGGAAATCCTTTATCATTTTGGCAATCCATTTGAAACCGGTCAGGGCCACTTTACACTCTACGTCATAGGCATCAGCCAAAGCAATCATCATGGGAGTAGAAACAATGGTCGAAGCAATGAATTCATTGCCTTGCATGCCTTTTTCCTTGCGTTTTTCCAGGAGGAATTTGGTCATCATCACCATGGTTTGATTCCCATTTAGCAATTCCATCTCCCCATCCAAATTTCTGACTGCAATGCCCAATCTATCACTATCAGGATCTGTACCAATAACCATATCAGCACCAATTTCCTCAGCTTTTTTGATTGCCATTGACAGCGCTTCAGGTTCCTCTGGATTCGGTGAAACAACTGTTGGGAAATTTCCGTCAGGTTTAGCCTGTTCAGCAATAATCGTAACATTTTTATATCCTGCACGCTTTAATACCTCGGGAATGGCAGTAATCGAGGTGCCATGTAAAGAGGTAAAAACTATTTTGAAGTCATCTTTACCGGCAGCATTGAAATTACCATTGGTCACCGAAGCATTCATAAAGGCTTCATCGACATCGGTATCGATCATTTCAATCAGATCTTCATTCGCATTGAAATTTATATCCTCATAAGAAAGCCCATCAATCTCAGCAATGATATCCCCATCCTGCGGGGGCACTATTTGACCCCCATCGGTCCAATAGACCTTATACCCATTATACTCGGGCGGATTGTGGGATGCCGTTAACACAATACCTGCATGACAGTTTAAATATCTTACCGCATAAGATAATTCCGGAGTGGTTCTAAGCTCTGAAAACAGATATACCTTTATACCATTGGCTGAAAATACATTGGCAACCGTTTTGGCTAGTGTATCACTATTATGACGACAATCGTAGGCAATGACAACGCTTTGTTGTTCGTTCCCATACACTTTCTTTATATAATTGCTAAGTCCTTGGGTACTTTTACCCAAGGTATATTTATTTATTCTATTGGTACCAACACCCATAAGCCCACGCATGCCACCAGTCCCGAATTCCATGTTTTTATAAAAACGGTCTTTAAGTTCCTCCGGGTCTTTCGCGATGAGTTCTTTAATCTCGACCTTTACTTCATCATCAAAAAAATCTGTAAGCCAGTTTTTAGCAGTATTTACAATAGTATCCATTTAATCTAATATTTTAAATTATGAAGAATGAAGTTCTTTTTTTTCGGTTAGATTCAATTCTTCAGATATGTTATACCGTTTTTGATCTTTTTTGGAACGCACCATTATTTCGCCCAAAAATCCGGCTAAGAATAATTGTGTTCCGATAATCATTGCAGTCAACGAAATATAAAACTCGGGCCTTTGGGTAATGAGCCGCGCTGTTGGATTTATAAAAAGCTTGTCAATACCCAAATAAAGGGCAAAACCAAAACCAATGATAAACATAATAACCCCAAGTGCACCGAACAAGTGCATGGGTCTTCTCCCGAATTTGGAAACAAACCAAATAGTAATCAAATCTAAAAATCCGTTAATAAATCTTTCCATACCAAACTTGGTTTTACCATATTTGCGTGCTTGATGTTGCACTATTTTTTCACCAATATTACCAAAGCCAGCACTTTTGGCCAGAACAGGGATGTATCGGTGCATTTCACCACGAACTTCTATATTTTTAATGACATCTCTTTTGTAGGCCTTTAGTCCACAATTGAAATCATTTAATTTAACCCCAGAGGTTTTTCGAGCCGCCCAATTGAACAATTTCGAAGGAATATTTTTGGTGATGACAGAGTCATACCGCTTCTTCTTCCATCCTGAAATAAGATCAAAACCTTGGCTTTTGATCAAGTTAAATAATTCAGGAATTTCCTCCGGATTATCCTGAAGGTCAGCATCCATGGTGATAACAACATCCCCTAAAGCTATTTTAAAACCAGCATGCAGCGCTTGGGACTTACCGAAATTCTTTTTAAAACGTAGCCCTTTTACATTCGGGTTTTTAGCCGCTAGATCGGTAATTATCTCCCAAGAAGCGTCCGTGCTACCATCATCTATGAATAGGATCTCATATAAATAACGATTGGATTGCATAACTTCTACAATCCAATCGTGCAGTTCACTTAGTGATTCTTCCTCGTTTAGTAAGGGTATTACTATTGACAGATCCATTGAATACTTCTGAAATTCTTTTCAAAAGTACAATTTTGAAATTATTAGGCCGGTTTTTGTTTCTTCATGACAAGTCCAGCCACTAAGGAAATAATCGATCCAAAAAATAGACTGACTACAAGAGTCATGATCACCATCGCTCCTGGCGTGGTAAACATTTTTATCATACCCTCACCTTGTTCAATTTGTTCATCAGTCATTGTCGGATTCTTTTCGATCATTTCAGCTTTGCTGATTTCGAATATTTTATCCATAAAATCTGGCTCAATTAAATTTACAAATATCATTTGCCAAATTATACTTACAATAGCCCCTATTATTACAGTTGCCAGCCCTACTTTCATTGCCTGGCCTAGTGAGATAAATCCTTGATTAGCCTTTTTAAATTGTAATATTGCAAGAACAAGTACCCCAGCCATAATTAGAAAATTCACTAGGTTCACTGTCCAACCTCTTTCATAGTGCATGTCAAGGGAAAATAACATTAGTCCAAAGACGATACCAATCCCTCCTAGAAGAAGGCCATAATTAAATCCGAATTTTCCTGTTTTTGGTTGATTTTCTTCCATTTTTATT
>CAZHJO010000111.1:0-7856 GCA_964532755.1 uncultured Maribacter sp.
GTAATTGTGGCCCTTCCTTTTCGTACTAATTGTGAAATTGTTGGCATACTATATATATGTATAAAAATTGTACCCCCTGTTTAAGGGCTGGCAAATGTAGTAATATTTAATAATAATTCAAATATTGAAAGATTAATTTTTAACTTTTTTTTACACCTTTGAAATTCACATGCAGCATAGGTTTCCATGACATGTTAAATTCGTTTCCATGAACTAAACCCACCGCTTTTTAGCAATTCAATTTTATTCAAAAATTTATTCAAAAAACACCGTATTCTTAAGTAATTGATATTTTAGGGTATTTATTATTATTTATTTGTCATTTTTTATGTTAAATATTTGCTTTTTCCATTGTTTATAACAAAAAGCACTGAGAAAGTTGTATTAATAAAAGCGTCTCTTAAAGTTTTATTAAAATTAGTTTGGATTATTAACATGAAATTGTGATTTTTGCCGATAGCTAATTCAAATAATTAAAAAATGAGAACAAAATTCAATGGAATCTTAACGCTGTTATTGGCGTTTGTTGTGCACATTTCATTTGCACAAGAGAAAACGATTTCTGGTACGGTTACTGATCAAGATGGTCTGCCGCTTCCCGGAGTTAACATCGTTGTAGAAGGAACTACTACGGGTACCCAGACCGATTTTGATGGAAACTATTCAATTAGGGCATCGGAGGGTCAAACTTTATTGTTCACCTATATTGGGCAAAAAGACATTAGACAAGTAATTGGTGCTGGAAGCTCAATTAACGTTCAGATGGAAGAAGATGCCCAGGCACTTGAAGAGGTGGTCGTTACCGCCCTAGGTATTAAAAGGGAGCAAAAATCCCTTGGTTATGCGGTAAGTAAGGTAGGGAACGAAGAATTGGAACAAAAATCAGAAGGTGATTTAGGTCGCTTGCTCCAAGGTAAAGCGGCTGGTGTAAATATTACCGCAGCCAATGGTTTGACCGGTTCGGCATCTAATATCGTTATTAGAGGTAATACTTCAATTACTGGCAACAACCAAGCGCTTTTTGTAGTTGATGGTATTCCTTTTGATAGTGGTGCTAACCAGCAAACTATTTTCCGAGATGGACGTACCGAATCGAATCGCTTCTTGGATATTGACCCTAACAATATTGATGACATTAGTATTCTTAAGGGATTAAGTGCAACCGCACTTTACGGAAATAGAGGTAGAAATGGAGTAATTTTGATTACGACAAAATCTGGTTCTAGTGGAGACACGCAAGGAGCTGCCAAATTATCGATTACCAGCTCTGTTTTTATGAGCAAACCCCATTTACCAAATTATCAAGACGTATATATGGGGGGCTTTAACAACACCTTTGGTTGGTTCTTTAGCAACTGGGGGCCTCGATTTAAAGATCCAACAGCAAACTATCAAGCCTTTCAAACGAGCACCGGTGCTGACGGAACTGTTTTTGTAACGCATCCTTTTGCCACCAACGTTAATCAAGCCTTTATAGAAGGTTATGAAGACTTGGCAGCTTCAGAATATGAACTTAAGCCTTACAACAGTGTTGAAAATTTCTTTAGACAGGGTCTTAACTATACCACAAGCATCAGTCTTACAGGAGGTAATAGCGATTTTGGGTACAATATTGGTTATACAAAATTGAACGATGAAGGTTTCACACCTGGCAATGAGTTAGCCAGGGATAATTTTACCTTAGGTGCTAATGGCACCCTTGGAAATCTCAAAATCAATGCTTCCATTAACGTTGCAAGAACGGATTATAAATCACCTCCTATTGCATCTTCACGAGGTAGTGGGGTTATTGGTGACGGTGGATCTATCTTCAGTGATATATTTTACACCCCACGTAATGTCGATTTGATCAATATACCTTTTCAAAGAGCCGATGGTGGATCGCTATACTATAGAGAGACCAATGGTATACAGCACCCGTTATGGACGGTTGAAAACGTAAAAACCGGGCAGAAGACCACAAACATCTTTTCCAGTTTTAGCACTGTTTATTCCGTTAACGATGATTTATCACTTGCGTACAGATTTGGTTTCAACACCTACTCTGAAAATGGCTTTTATGCTCAAAACAGAGGGGGTATTGACGGAAATCCGTTAGGTCTTTTGAGAACGACGAATATTGTTAATACTATTCTTGACCACAACTTTTCAATTAATTATGATAAGGACTTATCGGATATGTTTAACTTCAAAGGTATTCTTGGTTTCAACTCCAACCGCATCGAATTTGATAGGGATGGTGTGGAAAGTACCAACCAAGTAGTGTTTGGAATTTTAAGACATTTCAATTTTACGCAACAATCGACTACAAACTCTTTTTCCAACCTTCCGTTTCAAGGACGGTCACGTGAAAACACCTTCGGTGCTTTTGCTGATTTGACCTTGAGCTATGATGACTTTTTGTATTTGAACGCACAAGGGCGTAATGATTGGACTTCGACTCTTGAGAGTAACAACAATACTATCTTTTACCCTTCGGCAAGTTTATCGTTCATTCCGACCGCAGCCATTGAGGGTTTACAATCGAATGCCGTGAACTACTTGAAACTTAGACTTGGTTATGGATCTTCTGCCGGTTTCCCTCCGACGTATTCAACACGAACTACTTTATCACTTAATGGTAACTTATTTGTAGATCAAAATGGCAATAACCTTTCTGGTAACGACACTAGTTTCCAATTAGGAAATGCAGATTTAGTACCAGAACTTGTTACTGAGTTTGAAGCTGGAATAGACGCAAAATTTTGGGACAATAGAATCGGTTTGAACGCTAGTGTATTTAAAAGAAAAACAACTGATTTGATCACACTTCGGGAATTACCTCCTAGTGAAGGTTTTACACAATCGTATATAAATGCCGGTACGTTAGAGAATGAAGGAGTTGAAGTGGGTTTAACCTATGACATGTTCAGAAACCCTGACGGTTTCAATTTAGACTTTGGTTTGACCTTTTATGCCGACGAACCAGTTATTACCGAACTACCGGATGGTGTCAACAACATAACCATTGGTGGCCCGACAACGGTCGCAGATGCACGGAACGCCGCCGTTGAGGGACAACCTTTTGGAGTTTTCTTAGGATCTAACGTTGAAACGGATGATGCAGGCAATCTATTGGTAGGAGATGATGGCGTCTACGTTGCATCTGCTAGCATTGATAATGTTATTGGTGACCCAAATATCGATTTTACATCCAATCTGAGAACCAATATAGGGTATAAAAACCTTAGATTAAGTGTAGATCTGGCCTTTAGGCAAGGGGGTGATATCTATTCCCGTACAGTTTCCACACTTCAAAATAGAGGGGTCACCGAGTTTCCGTTTTCAAGGGAAGGCACTTATATACTACCCGGTGTGAACCAAAATTCCGGGCAACCGAACAATGTTCAGATCAATGCCACGGATATTGCTTTCGACAACTGGTTATTTGGTCCTGCCAACTTCAAAATCTATGATGGTACCATGCTGCGATTAAATGAAGTAAGCTTATCCTATGACTTTACTAGTAAAATGTTGGATAAAACGCCTTTCTCAAACATAAACATCACATTATTGGGCTCTAACCTTTGGTACAGGACATTTAATACCCCTAAGGATGCGAACTTTGATCCAAACGTAAACAGTGCTGGGGTAAGTAATGCACAAGGTTTAGATTTCTTTTCAGGTCCTAGTGCGGCTAGGTATGGGTTTAGTGTGAAATTTGACTTTTAAAAAAAAAAATATGAAAACTATAAACTATAAATTAATTTTTTTAGCATTGTTCTTTACAATAGCCTCTTGTGAGACTATAGAATTAGAACTAGTAGACGATCCGGATGAAGTTTCACTATCGCAGGCTGATTTAAACTTTTTCTTGAATTCAAATGAAGTTGCCCTTGCGGATATTTTTCAAGGTCGAATAGGTAGGGATGAACGTGATGGAGTGTCTGGAGCGGGAATGGAGACAACGAGGATGATACGTATGGCAGGTCCAACATACCAGAATGCTTATACTTCAGATAAGTTTGATATTGTTTGGGAATACACATATTCCAGAATAATATCCAATAATAGAGCGTTGGAACCCTTAGCGAATGAGCAGGGAGCTTTTCAACATCTAGGAATCTCTCAATTAATTGAGGCGTACGTAGTGACTACCTTGGTTGATTATGTTGGTGATATTCCTTATAGCGAAGCCGTTGCGGGCATCTCCAATCCATCAAGAGATTCAGGAGCCGACATCTATGCCGCAATGTTTGCATTAATAGACACTGCTATCGGAAACCTTAACAAGACTTCTGCGATATCATACTCATCGGATTTATTTTATGGTGGCGATAGCGAAAAGTGGATTAAATTTGCGAATACCTTAAAATTAAAGCTTTATTTACAGTCTAGGCTGGTGAATACTGCTGAATCCACTGCAGGAATCAATGCGATTATCGCTTCAGGTAATTATATTACCGCTGCTGCTGATGATTTTCAATTTAATTGGACAACAACTGACAATAACCCTGACAGTAGACATCCAGATTTTGCTAAAAACTTTGATTCACCGGGTATTGTTTTAGACTATATGTCGAATCATTTAATGAATGAGTTGAATGCAGGTCCAGGTAGCGACAAGACCGTAGTCGATCCGCGATTGCGCTACTATTTTTACCGACAGGCGGATAGGAATGCAGTGGATACAAATGAACAAGATTGTTTTGGTTCATTACCACCTGCACACTACGGCTTTACCATTCCTTTCTGTACTACCAGCTTTCCAGGGTACTGGGGTAGGGATCATGGCGATGATTCCGGTATTCCGCCGGATACTGGATTTAGGGCAACTTGGGGTGTATATCCTGTTGGCGGTGTTTTTGATAACGATTCGTTTGAACCGATTGTAAGCAGAAGTGTTGGTTACCAAGGAGCAGGTATCTCACCTATCATGCTTTCATCATATGTTAATTTTATGCTTGCCGAATCTGCCTTGGCCTTGGGCACAACCGGTGACGCGGCCACATATTTAAGGGAAGGGATAACCCAATCTATATCGAAAGTCATGACATTTGGTAGTGGTCAGGCAGCGGGTTCTCCTTTTGAGCCGGCACAAGCTGACATTGATGCTTATATTGATGAAGTTATGGCTACATATGCGGCAGGGGATGCCGATGAAAAACTAAATACCATCATGACGGAATACCATATTGCGTTATATGGAAATGGGGTTGAAGCTTACAACTCATATAGAAGAACAGGTATGCCAAATGATTTACAGCCTATAAGAGCTGGAGATGTGGATAATTTCTTGAGATCTTTCTTCTATCCTACCTCTAGTGTTTCCAATAATTCAAATTCCGATCAAAAGGATAATGTTACGGTACAGGTATTTTGGGATACTAACCCAGCAACTGGATTTATTAATTAAAAAAAAATGAAAATGAAAACTTTAAGAAAAACATTTCTTTATAGCTTTTTGTGCATATTCGTACTTATCACTTCGTGTGAGTTTGATAAAACACCTTTAGATGAGGATACGGTAGCACAAAATGAAGGAGCAGTATTGACTACGGTATCAACTGTAGGAGGTACTATAAACAAACTGAGCCCAGCCGAATCAATTTTAGAGAACACGGTATATTTCAATGATTTTGATGAAAATGATACTATCGAATCTATAGATTTATATCTGTTGTTTGCCGATACCACACCGGTGAATAACGAGGTATTGGAAATAGATGAAGTATTTATTGAAAACATACCAGGTTCAGCTTTCGCTGTAGGTGATTCTGGTTTTCCAGAGCACACCTATTCTCTCAACGGGGATACCATGTTAGATCTTATAGGCATAACCGCTGATGTTATCGATGGTGGCGATTTGTTTATTTTGAGATATGTTCTAAACCTTACGGATGGTAGATCTTTTTCAGCAGCTGACACGGGTGTTAATGTTAGAACTACCTCCCACACTACACCGTTCAGATATTCTTCGGTAGTTGTATGTTTCAAAGTGCCCGAAGCGGGTGATTGGACACTTGCAATGGAAGATGTTTATGGAGATGGTTGGAATGGTGGTTTTATAACTGTTTCTATCGATGGCACTGAAACACAATATGCCTGCTCAGGTGCATTAACAACAGAAACCATTTCTGTTCCTGCCGGTACATCGAGGTTTTTGTTTACCTATACTGCGGGCGATTGGGAAGGTGAAAATCTTTATACCCTAACCGATCCTAATGGAACGATTGTACTAGAGGATGGTATAGGTGATGGTAATAGGGACGATGGTCCAGCCGAAGGTGAACAGTTCAACACTTGTGATTAAGTATTAAATTGTCATAGTAAATAAGGCTGCCTTTAAATGGCAGCCTTTTTTTGTCTAATAAGAAAATCTTCTATTGATAAGCGTATTTTATAGTCAAAAAGCCATTAAATTGTAGCCAATCATCTGCCATCAGTCAGTTAAATGTTTTCTATATTTATTAAAATTAATTTTATCACCCATGAATTTACATTTTAAATATATTCATACTTATACTATGTTTCTTTTATGTTTTATTGGTATTATTTCTTGTAGTTCAGATAATACTTCAGATGACGAACAACCAATGAACACTATTTCCTTTCCAATTAAGGAAGGATTAGAAGTATTGAATGGCAATAAAGTTTATGACGGTCTTATTTTAGTTAACGATGCCTCGGAGAATAGAGTTTATCTGATGGATAAAACCACAGAAATTATTCATGAATGGAATTTAAATGGCAAAAGACTAGGAAATGATGCCTACTTATTAAACGATGGTAGGTTATTAGCCATGTTAGAATCAGAATCACCTGACCTGACCTTAGGTGGTTTTGGCGGTATAATTGAGTTAATCAATAAAGACGGAAGTAAGGACTGGAGTTATGAATACTCCAATGAAAACCATATAGCCCATCACGACGCAGAAATGTTGCCCAATGGCAATATTATTTTCTTGGCATGGCAACGAAAATCAGTAGAAGAAGCCGGTCAAGCGGGTTATGCGCAAGAGACTGAAGTAATTTACGATGCTATTCTAGAAATAGACCCAAGTACCGATGAAATTATATGGCAATGGCATATGTGGGACCATCTAATACAAGATCATGATGATACAAAATTGAACTTTGGTTCAATTTCAGACAACCCACAACGAATAGACTTTAATTATGTTGATACCACTGATGCTCCTGGTGACATTAGTCATGTAAATGGTATCGCTTATGATGCCGAGAAAGATATTATTTACTTAAGTGCAAATTTTTATAACGAAATATGGGTTATAGACCATAGTACTTCAAGCGAAGAGGCCACTACCAATATGGGTGGAAATTATGGAAAGGGAGGGGATTTAATTTACCGTTTTGGAAACCCGAATGCTTATGATAATCCACAAGGAACCATTAGGTTTGACCGCAACCATCATCCGAACTTACTTTCAGGTGACAAAAAAGGTAATATGTTAGTTTTTTCCAACGGTATTAATTCAGAACAATCTACGGTCTATGAATTTAGATTACCTGAAAATATGAATCTATCACCTGATACGGACAATGAACCCGAAGTTATTTGGAGTTTCACAGATTCAAATTTGTTTTCGGGCAGGGTATCCGGGGCTGATTATTTACCCAATGGAAATCGATTGATTACTGAAGGTGATTTTGGGTTTTGGGAAGTTACCGAATCTGGCGAAGTAATCTGGAAATACACATTTACCGGATTTTTCTGGCGAGGATACCATTTTGATAAAACGGATGAAGCAATTAAAAATCTAGATTTATAACTTAATTAATCTAAAATGCTCAAATTAAATACATTCGACTCAATAACTTAATAATATTGGAGATGTGAAATGGAATAAATTGAG
>CAZHJO010000112.1:0-7836 GCA_964532755.1 uncultured Maribacter sp.
TTTTCCCCAAATCTTACCATGAACTTAACCTACTTATGCTATGGTCCTCCAAACATAGCGCAATAATTAAAAGGGGAAAAAGGTTTTAGATTAAAACCCATATACTTGGTTAAAGTGTATTTAGTAAATCGAATCTCAAGAATTATGGGATTCACGTGAAAGTAGGTGTTGGCTCAACCATCATTAATTAATTCGCATTTTATGTTCTTCAGAATTGGGTTATAAAAATAAAAAAGGTGGAGAAGTCTCCACCTTTTTTGCCCCAAATCTTACCATGAACTTAACCTACTTATGCTATGGCAGGTCTAATGTAGGTGGGCATGCTTCCATACAGGCTAAAAACACGATAAAATGCGGATATTATCGATGAAATGCACATTATTGTGCATTTCATCGAGAAATGGATTAATAGGCCCTTTCGTTCTTTCCTTCGAAAAAGTTGATAAATGCTCTATTCACAACCCTATTTCCTCCTGGAGTAGGGTAGTTTCCAGTAAAATACCAGTCGCCTAAATTTTGTGGGCAGGCTTCATGTAGACTTTCGATAGTTTGGTAAATTATCTTGACTTCGGCCTTAATGTCTTGAGGACTTAGTAATTCACCTATTTTATCTGCAATTTGATTCGCTGTAAAAGGGGCATAGAAATCTTTGACATAATTGATAACATCATCATCATGGGAGTTTACCTGTTCCACACATTTTTGATAGATTTTTTCAACGTCTTCCATGGTACTATGGTCTTTATGTAGTGCCAAAGCGGCTTTAAATGCCACAAAATCTTCCAACTTGGCCATATCTATTCCATAGCAGTCCGGATATCTAATTTGTGGTGCCGAGGAAACTACAATGATTCTTTTGGGGGACAACCGGTCCAAGATTCCAAGGATACTCTTCTTTAGTGTTGTTCCTCGTACAATACTATCATCAATGATTACCAAGTTGTCATCTTCTTCTACGGAACCATATGAAATATCGTAAACATGGGCTACCAAATCGTCCCTACTGCTATCTTGGGTAATAAAGGTCCTAAGTTTGGCATCTTTTATGGCCACCTTTTCGATTCTAGGCCTTACAGCCAAAATATTGTGCAATTCTTCCTGTGTAATTTTTGAGCCTATTGACAATATCTGCTCCTCCTTCTTTTTGTTCAAATAATTCTGTGCCTCTTTTACCAACCCAAAGAATGAGGTCTCTGCTGTATTGGGTATATAGGAAAAGACAGTTTTCTTGATATTGTGGTCAATTGCATTTAAGATTTGTGGAAAAAGTAGCTTGCCCAGTTCCTTGCGCTCTTGATAAATTTCTTTATCACTTCCTCTTGAAAAATAGATTCGTTCAAATGAACAGGCTTTCCTTTCTTTAGGCACCAAAACCTCTTGCAATGATGAGCTACCATCTTTCTTAATTATAAGGGCACTTCCCGGATCTAGTTCCTTCACTTTTTCAAAAGGAATATTGAACACGGTTTGTATTGCTGGCCTTTCTGAAGCTACAACCACAATCTCATCATCCTTATAGTAATAGGCTGGCCGTATGCCTGATGGATCTCTCAGCACGAAGGCATCACCATGACCCAACATTCCCGCCATAGTATAACCACCATCAAAATTTTTGGCAGCTCTTTTTAGAATTCTCTTCAAATTCAAGCGCTCAGCTATCAAAGGTGAAGTCTCTAATTTATTATACCCCTCCCGTTTAATTTGTTTATATAGCTTAGCGACGGCATCATCCAAAAAATGACCGATCTTTTCCATAACGGTGACCGTGTCTGCCATTTCCTTAGGGTGCTGTCCTAGTTGCACAAGATTATCAAAAAGCTCGTGTACATTGGTCATATTAAAGTTGCCTGCAACGATTAAGTTACGGTGCATCCAATTGTTCTGTCTTAAAAAAGGGTGTACACTTTCTATACTATTCTTACCAAAGGTCCCATAACGCACATGGCCCAAAAGAACTTCACCTATATAAGGAATGTTCTTCTTCTGGGCAGCAACATTATCTTTGTATTCCGGATGTTCAACAAAGGCGGTATTGATACGATTATTGATTTGGTCAAAAATATCCTGTATGGGTTGTTTTTGTACCGAGCGTACCCGGCTCATATATCGTTCCCCCGGGTTCATATCTAATTTGATACTTGCAAAACCTGCACCATCCTGACCACGATTGTGCTGTTTTTCCATCATAAGGTACATTTTGTTCACTCCATAAAATGCGGTGCCGTACTTCTCCTTATAATATTCCAGCGGTTTAAGTAAACGTATCACTGAAATTCCGCATTCATGTTTAATCGCGTCGCTCATTGATTAATTGGATTAAAAAAGCCCTGGTTTTTTGGTCAGGGCGTATCATTATTGTAATTCAATGTCAAACTGGGTCAAGGCTTTGAATTGATGCAATCTTTTAGTAACTTCATTCTGGTCCAAGTCGATCATTCTTTCTGTCCCGAAACGTTCAACGCAAAACGATGCCAAGTTAGAACCATGTATTACTGCATTTTTTATATTGTTGAACGATGTGTTTTCCGTTGCTGCTAAATGCCCGGCAAAGCCACCCGCGAAGGTATCGCCGGCACCAGTGGGATCAAAAACCTCTTCTAATGGCAAGGCGGGTGCAAAGAAGACGTTCTCTTTATTGAATAATAGCGCGCCATGTTCCCCTTTCTTTATTACCACGTAATTAGGCCCCATTTTATGAATTTCCTCTGCGGCTTTTACCAAAGAGTATTCATTGGTCAACTGCCTGGCCTCCTCATCATTGATTGTAATGATATCTGTATGTTTAATAACCTCTGTCAACTCCTCTAGGGTATTGTTCATCCAAAAATTCATGGTGTCTAGAATGATCAATTTTGGTCTTCTTTTCATTTGATTGATAACACTCATTTGGATACTCGGGTGTAAGTTTCCCAACATGACCACATCTGCCTCATGGAAATTGGTAGGGACTACCGGATTAAAATCGGCAAGTGTATTCAGTTCGGTCACCAAGGTATCCCTAGAATTCAGATCATTATGGTATTTGCCCTTCCAGAAAAAAGTCTTTCCGCCTTCAACCACTTCAAGTGATGAAGTATCTATGTTTTTTGCTATAAGTAGATCAATATATTCTTGGGGGAAATCATCGCCCACAACAGAAACAATGGCCGATTGCACCTTAAACTGAGCGGCTGCAAGGCCTATAAATGTTGCGGCGCCGCCTAAAATCTTATCTGTCTTGCCAAAGGGTGTTTCAATAGCATCAAATGCAACGGTACCTACAATCAATAATTTACCCATTAAATCAGAATTATGCTGCAAATATACATTAATGAAATGCTAAATTCCATAGCTTCACTTCACTTCTTCCAAAAAATCGTTAACTGTATTATTTTCTTCCAAAATCAGCAGGAATTTCACCCCAGGCCTTGGTTTCCCATTTGACTATCGGTGTATTGTACGAATTATTTTTTAACCATGTTATGGCGCGACCAATTAAATCGAACAACTCCCTATTTTTATCGGTTTCGACCAATTTGGTATTGCATGTTTTTTTGCGCACCCAACTCATTGCCGTTTTAGAGTCAGAATATATTATACGGTCACTTTTGCGCTGTTGTAAAAATGCAAGACCATGAACAATGGCCAAAAACTCGCCAATATTATTGGTTCCTTCTGGAAAAGGACCCTGTCTGAATAGTTTTTTCCCCGTTTTGGTATCAACCCCTTGGTATTCCATAATGCCGGGATTGCCACTGGAAGCCGCATCAACTGCAATTGAATGCATGTTCGGATCTCCAAGTTGCAGTAATTGCTCAGGGGTTAAGCTGGGAGCAGTGTTCTTCTTGCCTTTGTATTCCTCATAGTTGGCATTATAGGCTTTCTTGGCCAACTCGAAAGTAGCGAAAGATTTGTATTGGGCACCTTTAAAACCAGATATGGCCGCCTTACAATCTTCCCAAGTAGTATAGACACCGGGTCTTTTACCCTTCCAAACTACATAAAATTTTGTCTTTTTTGCCATTATTGGGACACTAACAATTGCTCAATTATCTTAGGGAAATTCGCATATTCAAGTGCATGAACCTTGGATGCAATATCATCAATATTGTCATCAGGAAGTATTTTGGTTTTGGCCTGATGGATAATAGTACCTTCATCATAATTCTCATTGACATAATGAATGGTTATTCCAGATTCGGTTTCATCATTTGCCTTTACCGCCTTATGAACGTTACTCCCGTACATTCCTTTGCCCCCATATTTGGGTAAAAGAGCAGGGTGTATATTAATGATCTTGTTCGGGAAGGCCCTAATGATCTTTTCGGGGATCTTCCATAAAAATCCGGCAAGTACAATTAAATCTGGATCCGCGCATATTAGAATGTCAAGAATGCAATCTGTTTGTTGAAAGGCAATTTTATTAAAACATAAAGAACTGATATTCAATCTGTTACACCGGTCTAAAACTTTGGCATCCCTTTTGTTAGTCAACACAATGGCTATAGTAACGTTTGGCTTGTTTTGAAAATACTGTACTATGTTTTCAACATTAGATCCAGAACCAGAAGCAAAAAGAACGATTTTTTTCATTTAAAAGACAAGCGTTACCGAAGAAGAATTATTTTGGGCTAAATTAATACTCCTGTGTTTAAATTTCTTAAATTAACAGACATTTTAACGACAAATGGTGTTATTAAACCAAAGTTTTTTATTTTTGCCAACAATTTAAATTTTTAAAACCAATATTATTATGTCAGACATTGCATCAAGAGTTAAGGCTATCATCGTTGATAAGTTAGGAGTTGATGAAAACGAAGTGGTATCAGAAGCTAGCTTTACTAACGACTTAGGGGCAGATTCACTGGATACTGTTGAGTTGATTATGGAATTCGAAAAGGAATTCGATATTCAAATCCCTGATGATCAAGCTGAAAATATCGCAACAGTTGGCCAAGCCATAAGCTATATAGAAGAAGCGAAGTAATCATATGATTTCTTGAATACGTTAATAAATATCCATGCGGTAAACATGCTGCATGGATATTTTTATTTAATTTCACTAGGCTTATTAATATTAAATTGGTTCAATGCAATTAAAGCGAGTAGTGGTTACAGGATTGGGTGCGTTGACACCAATTGGTAACAATATTGAGGAATATTGGGATGGACTGGTCCATGGTAAAAGTGGTTCAGCTCCCATCACGTATTATGACACGGAAAAGTTTAAAACCAAGTTCGCCTGCGAACTGAAGAACTTTGATGTCGCAGATTATTTTGACAGAAAAGAAGCTCGTAAATTAGACCGATTTGCCCAATATGCATTGGTTTCTTCGGACGAGGCCATACTTGATTCCAAATTGGATCTGGAAGCGGTCGATAAATTCCGCGTGGGGGTTATTTGGGGAGCTGGGATTGGCGGTTTGGAAACCTTCCAAAACGAAGTGATCAACTATGCGGAAGGAGACGGAACACCTAGATTCAATCCTTTCTTTATCCCTAAAATGATTGCAGATATTGCACCGGGTAATATCTCCATAAAACATGGTTTTATGGGGCCAAATTACACTACGGTTTCTGCCTGTGCCTCATCGGCAAATGCGATGATCGATGCGCTTAACTATATTCGTTTAGGCCATTGTGATATTATCGTTACCGGTGGAAGTGAGGCGGCTGTAACAATAGCGGGTATGGGAGGTTTTGGTGCAATGCATGCACTTTCAAAAAGAAATGATAGCCCTGAAACGGCGTCACGACCCTTTGATGCCACTCGAGATGGCTTCGTACTTGGGGAAGGAGCGGGTGCCTTGATCTTGGAAGAATATGAACATGCCAAGGCTAGAGGGGCAAAAATCTATGCCGAGGTTTTGGGTGGCGGACTCTCTAGTGATGCTTACCATATGACAGCGCCACATCCTGAAGGTATCGGTGTAGTTAAGGTTATGGAAAATTGCTTGAGGGATGCAGGTTTAGGAATTGAAGAAGTAGATGCAATTAATACGCATGGTACTTCAACACCGCTTGGTGATGTAGCAGAGTTGAAGGCAATCAGCCAGGTGTTTGGGGATCATGCCCCGAACATTAATATAAATTCAACAAAATCGATGACGGGTCACTTATTGGGTGCTGCCGGGGCAATTGAGGCAATTGCATCTATTTTGTCTATAGAACACGGCATGGTACCACCTACGATAAACCATACCACGGTTGATGAGAATATTGACCCAAAGCTAAATTTAACATTAAATAAAGCGCAAAAAAGAGAGGTTAATGTCGCCATGAGTAATACCTTTGGATTCGGAGGGCACAATGCCTGTGTTGTATTCAAGAAAATCAGCTAAGTAAACGATGAATTTCCCGTCAAATATATTTAATTCCCATTCCGGACAGGATGGGGATTTTTTTTTGGGGATAACTAGTATTCTTGGATTTAAACCCAGGAATTTGAAGATTTTCAAAAAGGCATTTCTTCATAGGTCAGCAAATAAAAAAGACAGGAAGGGCAATCCAATGAATTATGAGCGTCTTGAATTTTTAGGGGATGCCATGTTGGGGACAATCATTTCTAGACATTTATATAACGAGGTACCCGATGGCGATGAAGGGTATCTTACCAAAATGCGGTCTAAAATAGTAAGTAGGGAACATTTAAATGAACTGGGCAAAGATTTAAATCTGATAAAGTTTGTTGAAAGTAGAATTCCCAAAACCCATTTTGGGGATAATATACATGGTAATGTCTTTGAAGCTTTGGTGGGTGCCGTTTATTTAGATCGGGGATATAAGTATTGTGAAAAATTTATACATGAAAGGGTAATTGTACCCTACGTTGATATTGAGCAACTCGAAGGGAAGGTTATCAGTTATAAGAGCTTGGTCATTGAATGGTGCCAAAAACAAAAAAAGACGTTCAATTACAATGTTTACGAAGACACCGGAAACGATGTACTCAAGCATTTTGCCGTAAAATTATCAATTAGCGATATTGTAGTTGCAAAAGCAAGGGCAACCTCAAAAAAGAAAGCAGAAGAGCGTGCATCGAAACGGGCCTATTTCGCATTGCAGGATAAGATGGGCAGAGCTTGATTCTTATGGAGTCACTTACGTACTAAAACGTTGTAGTTTGTGTAATGATATCTTTAGACTTTGGTAGCTTAGGCAGTATTCTTTAATAATCCTATATTTACGTTTTTGTACGCATATGGCAGCAGTACTCAAATTTAGCGAGGATTTTTTTGAAGATTCCTTTACCCTTATAGCATTACATAGCAGTATGGAGGATTTTACCATTGCATATGCCATCAATCAAGGTATTAAGTCTATACTTAAAAGGTCATCCAAAGATTTGGAATTATCGGAGTTCATGTCGTTTCCGTTTTATGAGTGGCAAGATAATCTCAACGATCGCTATTGGACATTGATTGGCAATGTAAGCACCAGGAAAGAACGTTTGGTAAGAGAAGGTCTATTTCAGGATGAGCCTTCGTATGAGAAGCGCTATTTGGTGTCAGAATATAAGGAAGTTGATTACTTTTTGAAGATAGAACATGATGACGATCTAGATGAGGAGATGCTTTTAAAAAGGTTGATAGCCATACCTAGGATGGTCACTGCATATAGTATAGATATAGATAGATTAAAATCAAAAAACAACTTAATCTTTTAAGTTATGCCGAGTAAGAAAAAGACGAAAATAGTTGCAACCTTAGGGCCTGCTACAAGCAAGAAGGAAGTAATTATAGATATGATAAAGGCCGGTGTGGATGTCTTTAGAATTAATTTTTCACATGCAGATTATGAGGATGTTCGGGAGCGTGTAGAAATGATTCGTGAGGTCAATGAGGAAATGGATACCCA
>CAZHJO010000113.1:0-7832 GCA_964532755.1 uncultured Maribacter sp.
TATTGTGTTCCAATACTTCTGTTGCATACCCAACACCTTCAATAACCGCCATCGATTTCTTATGAACCCCCGCCTCTAAACAAGCCACAGAAGAAGCTTCTCCCAAAACCATTGTATTTCTTGTTTTTTGCAGGTCCATCGCTTTGCATGGATATTCTGAATTACCCTTGGCATAAATGCGCATGGCCTTCATTTGGGCAATTGTAAAAGGGGTCAATGGCGCTTCGCTCCCTCCTACCAAAAACTTATTGGCCATTCCACTTTTAAGCCATGCAACTCCATTAATAAGAGCATGCAAAGCCGTTGAACAGGTAATGGAATGTGAAATTTCAGGTCCTTTGGTTTGCAGGTCATGGGCCACCCATGAAGAAATATTACCTAATGTTGTCGTGGGGGATGATAAGGTTGAAGCTTTTTTTGTATCTAAAAACTCTTTATGAAATTTTTCAAATAAAGACGTAGCTCCGCGTGAAGAGCCAATATTGATACCGAAATTATCTCTAGATGACCAACCAGATTTTTTTATGGCCATTCTAGAGGCAAAAATGGCATACAGGACCGAATTATCAAGATCCTTATAATGGGTATCTGAATTCCTCAATTTTTCAATCTCAGCCAACGACTTTTCAGACAATGGTGCCTGCCACGCCTTGGAGCCCGCTACCAACCTTTCAACCAATAAATGACTGTTGCTTTGATATGCATTCCAAGCCTCTTTTTGGGTGGTTCCCAAAGGGGAAATTGAAGCTATGGATGTTATGGAAATAGGGATGGTCATCTGAATCCTCTTTTGGGTTACAAAACTAGTTTATTTGAAAATTCCATCCTTCCTTTTTTAAAGGTTATAACAAAAACCCTTACCAAATTTGTATTTTAGCCCCTGCCCATAAAAATTGGGTATAAAAATGCCGAATTCTCCTGACATAGTAATCGTTGTACCTTGTTATAATGAGCAGAACAGGTTACCGGTGGCTAATTTTACTTCCTTTCTTGTAAATTACCCTAAAGCTAAGGTGTGCTTGATAAATGACGCCTCAACCGATGACACAATGGCGGTTTTGCGTTCCTTTCGGAATTCCTTTCCAGAACAGATCATTCTATTGAACAATGAGCTGAATTTGGGCAAAGCTGAATCCGTTCGAAAAGGGGTCTTGTATTGTAGTAAGAACAAAATTGCCCCGCATATTGCGTATCTGGATGCCGATCTGGCCACTTCTTTAGAGGAATGTTATGGGATTGGCCAAAATTTGGATTCCCAAAAGTCTTTTGTATTTGCCTCTAGGATCTTAAAAATTGGGTCAGTGGTAGAACGTAGATTTTCGCGATTCCTGTTCGGAAGAATCATCGCAACTTTCATTTCCAATATTCTGGATATTAAGGTTTATGATACCCAATGTGGATGTAAAATTTTTAAATCGGAAATAGCCGATTTACTTTTCGGGAAGCCCTTTATTTCAAAATGGTTGTTCGATGTCGAATTGTTCAGCCGTATATTATGTTATTATGGTAAAACAGAGGGCTTAAACCAGATGGAAGAAATTCCGGTGAAACAATGGATCGACCAAGGGAAATCGAAAGTCAAGATCTCCTACTTCTTTAGATTATGGTATGACTTGTTTCTAATTCGAAAAGTACATCGAAAAAACAGGAAGCAAAACTTGGTTTAAATCTGTTCCAATGCTGATTCTATTGTATCATAAATCTTTTTCAACGCAACATCGGATATGACATAAGGGGCAAGGATATATATGGTATTCCCTAAGGGTCTTAGAAATACACCATTGGCCATAAAATGATTGAATAATTTGTCCCGTAGGCTGCCATACCGTTCCATTTTTACCTTTAAATCCAACGCAAAAATTACTCCGCACTGCCGAGTACATGCCACTTTTGGATGTGATGTGATCTTTTTGCCAAAAATTTTATGTGCCCCTATAATCCGTTTTATGTTATTCTGAATATCATCCGACTTTAACAATTCCATTCCGGCCAAAGCTGCTGTACAAGCCAAAGGGTTCGCGGTATAGGTGTGCCCATGAAACAATCCCTTAACCAGTTCATCACTATAAAACGCATCATAGACATCCTGTGTACAGGTTGTAATCCCCATTGGCAGTAAACCTGCCGTTAGCGATTTGGAAAGGCACATGATGTCAGGTTTTGTATCAATTTGATCAGAGGCAAAATTGGTCCCTGTTTTACCGAAACCGGTCATTACTTCATCGGCAATCGTCAGTATATTGTACTTTTGCATCAATCTGAGGATTTTACTAAGCCCCCTTGCAGAATACATTTTCATGGCTGCAGCACCTTGAACCAAAGGTTCATAGATGAAACCGGCAATTTTACGCTGTTTTACTATTGATTCGAGCTGAGCAATAACCGCTCCGAGATTTTCAGCGGTGGGCACGGGAAAACGTTCTACTTCAATGAAAAAATCCTCAAAGGGACCATTGTAGACCGACAAACCTGAAACCGACATGGCACCAAAAGTATCACCATGAAACCCTTCTTCAAAGGCAAGCATTACATTCCGACTTTCCCCTTTATTAAAATGGTATTGGAGTGCCATTTTAATTCCTATTTCCGTGGAGGTAGATCCATTGTCGGAAAAGAACAGTTTTTCCTGATTTTTAGGCAGTATTTTGATAAGCTCCTCAGATAATCTGACTGCAGGTTCGTGGGTAAATCCACTAAAAACCACTTGGTCCAAATGTTGCATTTGATTATGGACCTTTTCAAGTATATACGCATTACAATGGCCATACATACAAGTATACCAAGAGGCGATACCGTCTATATATTCCTTTCCATCCTCATCATAGAGCAATGCCCCTTTTGCTTTTACAATGGCCAACAGATCAGGGTGTAACTTATGCTGTGTCAATGGATGCCATATATGTTTTCTATCGCGTTCAGAAAGATTTTTAGCTGCCATGGAATTCATTACAACGCTTTTTATATATCTTGCAAAGATGGGAAATAATACCTTATCAATCCATGATAAATAAAGCCATAAAGCGCCTAACCACGGATTATGATAATCTGAATATTATCGCTATTGTTTTTTGGTTGGCCATTACGGCCTTATTTATTCGTTTCCCGTTCTTTTTTAGGGATTATGTTGATAGGGATGAAAGTACATTTATACTTGTCGCACAGTCATGGGTCAATGGTCATTTGCCCTATACCCAATTATGGGATGTTAAGCCCCCCCTGACTTTTCTCTTCTTTGCCTCCATTATACAAATTTTCGGCAAAAGCTTATTTGCGATTCGCTTTTTCGGAACAATACTGGTCATAATTAGCTCCTTCTTCACATACAAAATCGGGGTACATATTACTACCAAGAAAATAGCCTTTTGGTCTGCAACTGGGAGTATTGTTCTGCAAAGTCTATTTGGTAGCCTACAAGGTGTCATGTCCGAGCATATAACCATGGCCTTTTTTATGCCAGCGCTATATTTATTAATAAGGTATAAAACCATTTCCACAGTTTTTATATCCGGGATTTTGATGGGTATTTCAGTAATGGTAAAACTGAATATGGCCTACGCCATTCTTTTTTTAGGGATTTATTTGCTGTACACTGGTTTCCGCAAAAAAGAATATTCGCACGGATTGCTCACTGCCATTGCCTATGGTACAGGAATAATCCTGATTACAGTATTGACCATACTACCTTATTACCTGAATGACCTTGTTCCGTTATGGTATAAATCTGTTATAAAAGCTCCTTTGGAATATACATCGGCAAGGCGCTATTCTATCTTAGAATTGGCTCCTTTTCTTATCCTATTTTCAGGATTTTTTATTTGGATATGGAAAAGAAAGTATATCGATTTTGAAGATCGTTCAATACAATTGCTTCTGGTGGCAATTATTGGAGTTGTACTCTCTTTTGTTAAAGGTGGAAGGATTAATGGACACTATTTGATTCAATTATACCCTGCTCTGTTGCCGTTGGTATTTATTACTTTAAATAGATTACCTCCATATAAAAGATTTCTCTGGAAACCCATTTATTTTATACTTATGTTATTGATTCCCATAGAATCTTACATTGAATATGTAAATGTGTTGACAAATAAATTCGAAAAGGGCACCTATTTTAATGGTGAAGGCATTTCAGTGCCCAAATATATTGAGGAGAACCAGTTAGAAACCGAGAATATACTATTCCTGGGCTATCATATCGGATACTGGATTTTGGGAGAAGATCCACCTACCAAATCGGCAACACACCCGAGCAATATTTGTAAGGCGGAAATGTTCACAGCTTACGATAATCCCAGAAAAACAGGGATGGAGGAAATACAGTATATAATGGAGACCCTTCGTCCTAAGACCGTAGTTGTCCGAAAGAACAGGAGGGTATTTGACAAGAAACAAGTTGAAGAAAACGAGTATATAGATGCTTATTTCTTAACGCATTATAAGATATATGCAACAGTTGAAAAAGCAGAGATCTTACAACGTCTAGAGTGATAGTAGAGCTGATCTGAATTTATCAGCATATTTTTTGATTACTGTTTGGTCAATGAATTGTTCCTCATTAATTCTTCCAATGGATTTTACACCTGTCTTTTTTAGAATGATACTTTCCGAGGTGGGATGCTCATTTCCACTAAATAGAATTGAAACATCATATCCTTTTAATTGTAACCATTTAATGGTCAAGAGGCTATGGTTTATACTGCCTAAATAATGTCGGGAAACTACTATTACCCTATAATGGGGAAGAATCAAATCTAAAACGGTATCAGTATCGTTTAGTGGTACGAGGAGTCCACCAGCACCCTCTATGACTAAATGATTGTTGGTTTCTGGTTCAAAGATTTTATTCACATCGATGGCGACCCCGTCGATTTCCGCTGCGGCATGAGGACTCATTGGAGTATTCAGCTCATAATCGCATTGATGTATTTTAGACTTACTGTTAGAGATAAGGCGAGCCACTTTATGGCTATCGGTATTGTCCAATTCCCCTGCTTGTACAGGTTTCCAATAATCAGCCTTAAGTGCTTCAGTGAAAATGGCAGAGGCTATGGTCTTACCCACTTCTGTAGATATTCCGGTAACAAAAATTCGTTGCATTCTAATTAGATTTAGTTATCATCCCACATTGCATACATCTATACTTTCTACTTTCAAGAAAAGGAAACAGTTTTGGAAAAAACCCTTTTCTACGATAATAGAGTTCTGATTTTTTAGCTTTACAATTTGGGCAAATAATAGGATTACCTTTAGCATCTTGGGCATAAGCGCGTATTTCGTTGTAAATTTCCAAGGCCTTCTGCTTATGTTTGCTATACACCTGAAGCTTAACACCTCCAATCGCATAACTGATCAGGGGATCGGAATTTATGGTATTCTCGTCTTTAAGAAAAACCGGGATGCCTTCCGATTCCAATTTTCCTTTAATGATTTGAACATCGGCTGGGTAATCGAAAGAACCGATAGTATAAAAAATATCTTCCATATTCCTTACATTAGTGACTGCAATAGATTTAAAACATCATTTACCTGTTTCCCGGAATTGTAGGCGTGAAGACAGATTCGCAATCGTTCTTCACCAATGGGTACTGTGGGCGATAGAATTGGTTTAACGTCAAAACCGTTTTCCTGCATGGTTTGGGCAGCTTTTTTTACTGTATCATTTCCTTCGATATTACAACTCTGAATGGCCGAATCACTTGGAATAAAGTTCAGTTTAAAATCATAGGTATTACGTTTAGTTCTGAAGTTTTCAATGTTTTCCTTAAGCTTTTGTTGCGTTTTTTTTCCTTCAGTTGTTTGTAAATAGTCATAGGCAACTATAATCGTAGCAATCGCATGAGGGGACAGGCCAGTGGAGTAAATAAAACTCCTGGCGAAATTAATAAGGAAGCTCTTTAACTTTTCACTTCCCAATACTGCAGCACCGTGGCAGCCCAAGGCTTTCCCAAATGTCATGATTCTTGCGAACACTTGTTCTTGAAGGCCCAATTCCTGTACTAGACCTTGCCCAAAATCGCCAAGAACGCCGACAGCATGTGCCTCATCAACCACTAAATAGCAGTTGTTGCTTGTACAGAATTCCGCAATCGTCTTTAAATCAGGTGTATCCCCATCCATTGAAAAGACAGACTCTGTGACGATGTAAATATCGGCATCATGAGTTCTCGACTGCCCTCGAAGTAAGGGTGAAATCTTCGATTTTAAATCCTCAACATCATTATGTTTGAACTTATAGCTTTTCGCGTTTCCCATCCTAATTCCATCCCGAATACTGGCATGGATGTATTCATCATAAAAAACCACATCACCGCGTTGGGGCACTGAGCTGAAAAAACCAATATTGGCATCATAGCCCGAATTAAAGACCAAAGCAGCTCTAACATCATGAAATGCACACAGCTTTTTTTCAAGTTCAATATAAAGAGGATGGTTTCCAGTAAGTAATCTTGACCCTGTTGCTCCGTTCCGGATTAGGTTATGCTCCTTCAATAATTCAACAGCATTAAGAAATACGTTCTCGTTCTTGGCCAACCCCAAATAATCATTGGATGAAAAGTCAATCAAATCACTATAGTTAGGTAAGCTGCGAAAAGCATTCTTTTCAGTACGATTTTCTAATTTTGTTAAAAGTTTTTTTGGCAACTTTGACATGAACCAAATTTACCATCTTTATTAAAATAAGGAACTATGGTTAGCTATAAAAGGGCTGGGACCAAATACGAATTACAGCAGATTTTGGAACTCCAACAATATAATTTGTCTACCTACCTCTCCGAAGAAGAGTGTTTAAGGGAAGGATTTGTGACCATAAGCCATTCCTTCGATCTTTTAAAGAAAATGAATGATGTTTGCCCGCATATCATAGCGAAGGACGAAAATAAGGTAATAGGTTACGCCTTGTGCATGCATCCCCAATTCTCTGAAGAAATTGACTTACTTAAACCCATGTTCCAAGCGTTACGAACAATCTTTTCAAAGCATGAAAAATATATTGTCATGGGGCAAATTTGCATAGCCAAGGATTATCGTAAAATGGGTATTTTCAGGAGCCTTTACCATACAATGAAGGAGGTCCTAGAACCTGAATTCAAATCAATAGTTACTGAAGTAAATAGGAGTAACCAGCGCTCCTTAAATGCGCATTATTCGATTGGTTTTAGACATTTAAAAACCCATAAATCTAAAGGGAGAAGCTGGGAATTGATTGTTTTAAAATAAAAAATGCCTCTTATAAGAGGCATTTTCATAATTATATTAATAGCAATTGTTAATCAGCAAGAACAATAACCTTGTTGTCATTCATCTCAACAGTACCACTGGTTATTACCAATACCGTTCGGCCTTTGGCATCCTTGGTGAACTTGCTTTCGTACTCTTCTTCAATTGTAATGTCCCCATCAACAATCACCTTCCCGTTCTGTAATAATGAAACGATAGGGGCGTGATCCTTCAACATCTGAAACTCACCATTAATTCCAGGGACTGTAACCGATTTGACTTCGCCGGCGAATAAGGTCGCTTCCGGTGATACTATTTCTAAATACATAATTTTTCGGTTTTTAGTAGTCGGTATTCAGTAGATAGTGGCCTGCGGCCAACTTTACACTGAGTATTGCTTACTCATTTACGCCTCGGCCAACATTTTCTCACCAGCTTCGATTGCTTCTTCGATAGTACCTTTAAGGTTGAACGCAGATTCCGGTAAGTGATCTAATTCACCATCCATAATCATGTTAAATCCTTTCATGGTCTCCTTAATGTCTACCAATACACCAGGTATACCCGTAAACTGTTCAGCTACATGGAAAGGTTGCGAAAGGAAACGCTGTACA
>CAZHJO010000114.1:0-7829 GCA_964532755.1 uncultured Maribacter sp.
ATAATGTGGAGGTACTTAATCTGTACGCATTAAAATCGAACCGTAGCGGTACCCCAAGGATTAGTGGTGACGTTGTCAGCGATGCCAGGGATACGTACGATCAATTTAGTAAGCCTGCTGTTAGTATGAGCATGAACTCTAGAGGGGCTAAAGAATGGCAGAAGCTAACCAGTGATGCAAATATAAATAATACAGGTATAGCCGTTGTATTGGACAATAAGGTTTATACGGCGCCAGGATGTTCTGTTGTTGGAGGTATATCAGGTGGTGGTACTGAAATAACCGGTACGTTCACTGTTGATGAAACAAAGGATATTGCCAACGTATTAAGAGCTGGTAAATTACCGGCAAAGGCCGAAATAATCCAGTCTAATGTTGTGGGACCATCATTGGGTCAAGAAGCTATTGATAGTGGTTTTATGTCGTTTTTGATCGCAATGGCGGTTGTATTGATATGGATGGTGTTTTATTATGGTAAAGCTGGAATTTTCGCGGATATTGCCTTGTTATTGAACATATTATTGATTTTTGGGGTATTGACCAGCTTGAGCGCAGTTCTGACGCTGCCGGGTATTGCAGGTATTGTATTGACGATAGGTATGTCTGTTGATGCCAATGTACTTATCTTTGAACGCATTAAAGAGGAATTGGCAAGGGGTAAAGGCAAATCGCAGGCCGTTTCAGATGGTTTTGGGAACGCACTTTCTTCGATCTTGGATGCGAATATCACAACAGGTTTGACGGCCTTGATATTGTTCTTGTTTGGATCAGGTCCAATCAAGGGTTTTGCAACTACTTTATTAATAGGTATCCTAACATCGTTGTTTACGGCAATCTTTATTACAAGACTGTTGGTTGATTGGTATTTGAGCGGCAAGGGAAGAACTTTGGATTTCTCTACAACTCTTACAAAAAACCTATTCCAAAATATTAACATCAATTTCTTGTCTAAGCGCAAGATCGCTTATGTCATTTCCTTCATTTTAGTGGGAATAGGCTTATTCTCGTTATTCTTCGGACCAGGCTTGCAGCAGGGTGTCGACTTTGTTGGCGGACGTTCCTACCAAGTTCGTTTTGAAAAAGAAGTGAATCCTTCGGAAATAGCTTCAGAATTGAATACTGTTTTTGGTAGCGGAACCAATGTGAAAACATACGGTGAGGCCAATCAAATAAAAATCACGACGCCTTATAAAGTCGATGTTGAAGGCGTTGAAGTTGATAATGAGATTCAGGACAAACTATTTACTTCGCTTCAAAAATACCTACCAGACGGTACTACCCAAGCAAATTTCATAGTTGGTAGCGACGATAAGGCAATTGGTATTATGCAATCGGTTAAGGTAGGTCCAACAATTGCCGATGATATCAAGAAAAATGCATTTTTGGCCATCATTGGTTCTCTAGCAGTTGTTTTCCTTTATATTCTATTGCGTTTTAGAAAATGGCAATTCTCGTTGGGTGCGGTAACTGCTGTGTTCCATGATGTATTGATTGTTTTGGGAATTTTTTCCGTTGCTGGTAAGATCATGCCATTCAATATGGAAATCGATCAGGCCTTTATTGCGGCAATATTGACGGTAATTGGTTATTCCCTGAATGACACCGTTGTTGTTTTTGACCGAATTCGTGAAATTGTTGGTGCAAGAGGATGGAAAGGCGGAAAAAATATCAATACCGCAGTAAATAGTACCTTAGGGCGTACCTTGAATACCTCTTTGACGACCTTGGTGGTATTATTGACCATATTTGTTTTTGGAGGCGAATCGCTTCGAGGATTTATGTTCGCAATGATAATAGGTGTAGTTGTAGGTACCTATTCATCCGTGTTTATCGCCACGCCAGTAATGTACGATACGTTGAAGAAGAAGATGCTGGCTGGTAAGGAAGCATAAGATTAAATAACTAACTCAATAAAAATGCCGCTCTAAAGCGGCATTTTTATTGGATCAAACATCCAATAACCATTTTTTGGCCTCGTTTTCATTTTCAAACATTTTCCCCTCATAACCATGATTTTGCATGATGATCTCATATATTGATAAGTTGGTAAACGCAATTTTATCCGGGGCAACCCCAGCAACGATAAAATCAGGTCGCCAACCTATAACATCCAATGAGTCGGTAATGTTGAAAACGGAAACAATGGGTAATCTGCCTTTTACTTTGGTGACAACCATAATGCGATTTTGATTCTCTTTCCTAGCAATATCCGCAACCTGTTTCCAGGTCTTGATACCTTCTTCAACTTCTTGGCCAGAGGTTCGGTGTCCAGTGAATTCAACCCATAAATACGCCTCAAAAACCCTATATTTTAGCTTTAACGGCATTCTAATATTTTTTTGGGGAGAACTAAGGTAAAATTAAGATGGTAGAGGGTGTTTAGAAAATAAAATGGAATTTAAACAGAAATACAAATCCAGGAAATATCTATAACGGGTCACTTCGTTACTATCTCCCCTATTGAGCCGTCCTTGTTTTCTTTTAGCTTGAACCTATATTGTGGTTGCAGGCCGGCCTCTGTCCTATGCGAAACAAAGATTATGGTAGCATTGCTTTCTTGTGCAATTTTGTTGACCAATGAAACCAATAAAATCGCCGATTCATCGTCAAGCCCGGCTGTTGGTTCATCTAAGATCAATAATAAAGGATGCTTTATCATTGCTCTTGTCGTCATGACCAATCGTTGTTGACCCATGGTCAGATCGTGAAAGAGTGTGTCTTTTAAATGCCACATATCAATAAGCTGTAGCCATTCTTTTGCCAATCGCAATTGGGCTTCTGTGGGCTGAACATATAATCCAACGGAATCCAGTATACCAGATATCATCATATGTTGTACAGAGTGGTATCCCGTGAATTTATCGGTCATTGAAGGTGTAAAATAACCAATGTTCTTTTTAAGGTCCCACACGCTTTCTCCACTTCCTTTTTTATGTCCAAAAATATAGAGTTCCTGACCATAACCTTTTGGATTTTCCCCGGTTATCATTGATAAGATCGTAGTCTTGCCACTTCCATTTTTGCCACTTAATTCCCAGAATTCCCCTTTATGGATTTGCCATGTGATATCTTTTAAAATTTGTCTACCATCATAACTGACATTCACCTTTTTGAGCGCTATCAAGATATCATCTTCATAAGGTATGTGTTTTAAGGGTTCAGGTATTTTACCCATGAATCCTTGGATGCTATTCGTAGGAACTGAATGGTCTGGATGTTGTAATAGGGTCGTTTTCCCGTTTTCAAGACGGGCATAGTTATTAATAAAGGGAAGAAGATCATCTTTCCTACTAATAATCTGGACAATATGAACATCGTTCGCGATAGAATGTAATCGCTCTTTTAACTCCATCTGGAATTCTTTATCCAAATTGTCGAATAAGTTGTCTAGTACAAGGTAATCGGGCTTTGATTCAAGTAAGTATTTGAGAAGCAACCTTTTTTGTTCGCCACTAGACATGGACAGCAAACTTTGACTGGTGCTATCAGTGATGCCACTATCCCCGTGTCGGCTTTCTTCGTCAATCAAATTAATCAAGGCAAGCTTGGAAAAAAGCCCTCCCCGTAGACCCGCGAACGATTCAAAATTCTCCAGGGTATTTGTTCCAAGTAAATTTTCAATAAAGGCACTTTTGTCAGAGGTGTTATCTATGAATATCGCCCAATGATTTTGATGGGTATGGGTCTTTTTCGTCACTAATGATTTCGTTGGTTTTCCCTCTTCCATAACCTTTTGGTATTAAGACCGTACTGTATTGATCAATGCGAAACAACCCTGAATATGAGAACAGGAATGTCATTATAAACAGTTCTTTTATCCAAGCTCATACTATTTTTTATCGCTACCTTCTGTGAGGGTTTATTATCACTGTGGATTATTGAGATAAGGGATTTGGCCAAGCTTTTTTCAAAAGCGAATGACTTGCATTTTCGCGCTGCTTCAATCGCATACCCCTTATTTCTGTGTTCGGGAAGTAGTGAATATCCAATTTCAATTTCTTGAATATTATCTACTACTTGCAAAAGTAATCCACATTGCCCTATAAACGCTCCTGTGCTTTTATCTATAAGTGCATTAAATCCGCCTAATTGATGGTCATAGCGATAAAAAACGGTATCGAACCATTTTTGGCATGCTTCGATAGGTTTTAAACCATTTTGGGGCCAATATTCCGTACTAGAGGGGTCTTGATGAAAGGGCAACCAGAGCTCAAAATCAGTGGATTGTACTTTCCGAAAATAAAGCCTATCGGATTCCTCACCGGTCAAGAGATAATCCATAAGCTAAAGTTTAGTGAATTCGACCTTGTCGCCAACTTCCAAAAACCATTTTTCTGATAGGCCTGCATTTATTTCCAGGGCATATTGCACAGGAACTTGTGATGGTAATAGCTTTTCAGCATAGGGTTCGGCATTTTCCTGAAAACTCGCGATTTTCTGGTTTTCATCTATGAATACAATGTCCAAACCAAATTCGGTATTCTTCATGTGAAAAAAATGTTCTCGAATATCGGGGAATATAAAAAGCATACCTTGGTTATCTTCCATGCTTTTGCGATACATTAATCCGGTCTCGGTTTCATAATCCGTATCAGCAATTTCAATATCCAAATGAATCAAGACAGAATCATTCTGGGCTTTGTAAATAGTCAATGTACCTTCTTTGGTAAATTTCACAGCAGCTGTTTTAATTACTCTTTTAGTGTCTTCTTTACACGAGAATAGGGCTAAACAAAGTAGTATATAAACAAGCATTTTTGCTGTTTTGGGGAACACTCCTAATGGCCCCTCACCGAAACAATCCATATTCTTAAACCAAGAGCTCAATCCCATAACTTGAATTTTCTACTTTTGACCTCCAAGTGCCAAATTTACACTGTTTACTTACTGCTTTTCGAAGCAGTAGGTCTGAACATAAAATAAAGACCTATTACTATGAAAGGAATACTCAACCATTGTCCAGTGGATAAAAGCCCTAAGGCTTCCTCGAATCCCCCTTGACTTTTCTTGACATATTCCACAAAGAAACGAACGGTCCATAATAATACCAGAAAAAGACCAAACAGATACCCTAATTTATTCTTCTTATCGGTTTTCCAATAGAGATAGTACAAAAGCAAAAAGACGAAAATATAGCAAATCCCCTCATACATTTGCGCGGGATGCCTATATGGAATCTGGGCAAGGTATTCTGAGAACAGTGCATTGTTCTCAATCGCATCATAGGCCGCATTCACTGTTTTTTCCTTAGTAATTCCCAGGGCCTTTGATGGATGCATGTCATCGGAATCCCGAATGAATTTGGTAGCAAAGAGAAAAGTTTCATCGGTAACTTTTCCATTGATTTCAGAATTGAAAAAATTACCCAGTCGTACGCAGAAAGCACCAATGGCAACAGGTATTACAACGCGGTCCAAAATCCATAATAATTTAATTTCAGGAAATTTCCTTGTATATAGATACATCCCGATAATAACCCCTATGGCCGCACCATGACTGGCGAGACCCGTAAACCCCGTAAACTCATAACCGTTGATAATTCCGAAAAGCGTATCACCGGCACTTTCGCGAATGGGTAAAAGAATTTCTGCAATATGGTTCTTGTAATAAGGCCAATCATAAAAGAAGACATGACCCAGTCGTGCCCCAAGCATGGTGGCCAATACCGCATAAATGAACAGCGAATCCAATTGCTCTGAAGACTTCTTTTCATTGTTGAAAATACGCTTCATGATGTACCAGCCGAGAGCGAAGGCAACAATCCACAATAAGTTGTAATATTTAATTTGTAGGAAACCTATTTTGAACAATGTTTCGTTCGGATTCCAGATAAAGCCTAAAAAGTGCATACGTAAAATTTGAAAGGCTAAGATAATAAAATAGATGGGTAGACCGCTTCGCTTTTGCGAAAATAGACGCAAGATACAAGCGTATTCTTTAAAGTAACTTGAAAACGGATGGATTCATTTTATTCCATTTTTAAGATAGGAATTTGCATTTTGACTTTTTTTCGAATTTGACTTCAGGGTACTGGGTCATAGCCTTTTCCGCCCCAGGGATGACAGCTGAAAATACGTTTAAGAGAAAGCCAACCTCCCTTAAATAGTCCGTGTTTTTGTAAGGCTTCCAAAGTGTAGTGGGAACAGGTGGGGGAATATCGGCACGTCGCTGGTGTATAGGGTGAAATGGCATATTGATAGAACTTCACCAATAGCACAAAAGGTGCAATAAGTATTCTTTTTACGGTTAATTTACGCTCCATACCAATGAACCCTGTCGTTAGTGGGTAGGCTATACTAGGAAACACTAAAAGTAGTACCTTCTTTTCCGTCTTTCAATTGAATTCCCAGAGCTAATAATTGATCACGGATCTTATCTGAAGTACCAAAATCCTTGTTGTTTCGGGCTTCATTACGTAATTGAATCAATAATTCAACAACACCCTGCAACTTGTCCGAATCGTGGCCAATTTCACCCTTGTGTTCCAAGCCCAGGACTTCAAAAACAAAAGCATTCATTGATTTATTAAGCAATTCCTTATCTGCTTGGGTAATACCCTCCTTACCCTCCTTGATCAGATTTATATGCTTGACAGCTTCAAACAAATTCGCAATTAAAATAGGGGTATTGAAATCATCGTTCATCGCGTCATAGCATTGCTGTCGCCAATCCGAAACACTAAAATCCGAATTTCCACTCGTATCCAAATCTGTAAGATTATCCATAGCATCCATTAACTTATGATACCCTTTTTCTGATGCCAATAAGGCATCATTGCTTAGATCCAATATACTTGTATAATGGGCCTGCATCATAAAAAAACGGACGACAGAAGGCATGAACGGCTTACTTAATATAGTGTTCTCACCTGAGAAAATCTCCCCAGGGAGAATATTGTTGCCTGTTGACTTTGCCATTTTCTTACCGTTCATGGTCAACATATTGGCATGCAACCAATAATTCACTGGAGAATGGCCATTGCTGGCTTCCGATTGGGCAATTTCACATTCATGATGCGGAAATTTTAGGTCCATACCCCCTCCATGAATATCAAAAGTCTCCCCGAGATAT
This sequence comes from uncultured Maribacter sp., assembly GCA_964532755.1. Taxonomy (GTDB): domain Bacteria; phylum Bacteroidota; class Bacteroidia; order Flavobacteriales; family Flavobacteriaceae; genus Maribacter_A. The sequence goes on from CAZHJO010000114.1 coordinate 7,072, forward strand.
TTGGTACTCATCGCGGTGCACTCTAAATGCCAACCGGGAAAGCCATCACCCCATGGAGATGGCCAGCGCATAATATGCTGTGGCTCCGCTTTTTTCCATAAGGCAAAATCCTGAGGACTTTTCTTATCACCTTGCGCGGTCAGTTCTCGGGTATTGGCAATCATATCCTCCAACTTTCTTCCACTCAATTTTCCATATTCAAAATCCTCATTGAACTTTATCACGTCGAAATAAACTGATCCCTTTACCTCATAAGCGTAACCCTTTTCTAAGATTTCCTTGATGATTTCAAGCTGTTCAATTATATGTCCTGTGGCCGTGGGCTCTATACTAGGAGGTAAGAAGTTGAATTGTTCCAAAATTTTATGAAAGTCAACGGTATAGCGTTGAACGACTTCCATGGGTTCTACTTTTTCGAGCCTTGCTTTTTTTGCAATTTTATCCTCACCGTCATCAGCATCATCCACCAAATGCCCGGCATCAGTAATATTACGCACATACCGGACCTTGAAACCCAAATGCCTTAAATACCTAAAAATCATGTCAAAGGACATAAAGGTCCTACAATTCCCCAAATGTACATTGCTATAAACGGTAGGCCCGCAAACATACATGCCTACATGACCTTCGTTTATGGGTTTAAAATCTTCTTTTTTACCAGTAAGTGAGTTGGTGATTTTTAGCTTTTGTTCTTTGTACAATTGCATTTTAGGCGAAAACGGTTAAAATTTTGTATCCAGGTTTAAATATTCCAAAAA
>CAZHJO010000115.1:0-7801 GCA_964532755.1 uncultured Maribacter sp.
TTCCATGAAAACAATACATCCTCGTGTATTTCGCCAACTATGAACGTGTCAAAAAGGTAAAAATCACCGAAACTATAATTTCGCTCGTGAATTGCCCTGTAGTAATATGGCGTGTCTTTTAGTTTTTTCAAAATGCCCTCTTTTCATCGTTCTCATTACAAAAGAAAAGAACCTAATGCTATAATCCGGTTTAAAATCGTTAAATGACAATTATATTCTCTATAATGCTAAAATTGTTGATAGACAAGCAATTACCCTTGAATGGATATGTGAATTGTACTACATCTTTTGAGTCCAAAAGAACGTATTCCCTGAATTCACATAGCTTGTTCGTCAGTAATATTTGTATATTTTTAGCGTATGAACAAGTTAGTTCAAATAGACGATGAATATATCAACGAAAACACCATATTTTCAGAGTTAATCCTTAAAATAAAGAAAGGATTCGCCGATCAAAAATTAGTGGTTCCCATGCGTCATCATCATGATTTCCCTAATCCTGATGTGGGTTCGGATTCTACTTTACTTCTCATGCCCGCTTGGAATCCGGGCAAGGAAGGGGGAGTGAAAATAGTTTCGATAAGCCCTGAAAATGGGCAGTTTGGCCTACCCTCAATCCAAGGGGTATATATCTTAATGGATACCGTAAAGGGTGGTATTAAGGCTGTTCTACAGGCCAATAGTTTAACTGCAAAGCGTACTGCTGCGAGCTCTGCCTTGGCATCATCATATTTGTCAAAGGAAAATGCGTCAACATTGTTAATGATTGGTACGGGTGCTCTTTCTTTAAACTTGATCAAAGCACATGCAAGTGTTAGACCAATTGAAACAGTTTATGTCTGGGGAAGGAGTTTAGAAAATGCGCAAAGGGTTTGTGAGAAACTGAAAAACGAGGAATTTGAGATCTCAACCGTGGAAAGCATTAAGGAGAAAATAACCGATGTTGATATCATTTCTTGTGCTACCTTGTCAAAAATGCCGTTGGTTTTAGGCAAGTATGTACAAGCTGGGCAACATATTGATTTGGTAGGAGCTTATAAAAAGGATATGAGGGAAGCTGATGATGAGATAATGAAGAAGGCTTCGGTTTTTGTAGATACATTACAGGGAGGACTAAAAGAAAGTGGGGACATCGTAATCCCACTTAGGAACGGTACCTTGAAAAAAGAAGATATTAAGGGGGATTTATTCGGCCTTTGCTCGGAGAGAATTCATGGCAGAAGCTCTGAGAAAGAAATCACGGTATTTAAATCGGTAGGCCATGCGATGGAAGATCTCGTAGCTGCGACCTATTTTTTCAATAAATTCATGAATGAGTAAGACCTATCAAAATTTACTGAAAAGCATCAATTTTGAACCTAACCCCAAAGGGTTACTGATCAAAACTATTGACATGCATACTGGTGGAGAACCCTTGCGTGTCATTATTGAAGGATTTCCTGAATTAATAGGCGATTCAGTTTTGGCTTGCCGTCGATATTGCAAGGCGAATTATGACCATTTACGAACGGCTTTGCTATTTGAGCCTCGTGGTCACGCAGATATGTATGGCTGTATCCTAGTTCCACCTAATGATGAAGAAAGTGATTTTGGGATTATTTTCCTCCATAACGAGGGATATTCCACGATGTGTGGGCATGCAATTATTGCTATCTCTACCTTGGCGGTGGAAATGAAATGGATCAATGTAAAAGAAGGGGAAAATATACTTAAAATTGATGCGCCATGCGGACGAATCACCTCTTTTGCCACAGTAAAAGAGAGTAAATTAATGTGCATACGATTTCATTGTGTGCCTAGTTTTGTAGTTGGCCTAAATCGAACAGTAGAAGTCCCCGGTTTGGGCAAAGTGAATTATGATTTGGCGTATGGTGGTGCATTTTATGCCTATGTTGATATGCAAAAGAATAGCTTTGATTTTGATATAAGTCCAGCTTCTTATCGAGAATTGATTACCAAGGGGATGGATATTAAGCATGCTGTCGTAGATACCGACAAGGAGATAATACATCCTTTTGAAGAGGATCTAAGTTTTCTCTACGGTACCATTTTTATTGACAACACCAAACAAGCATCAGGTGCCGATACGCGTAATGTTTGCGTTTTCGCCAACGGGGAGGTCGACCGTTGTCCTACCGGTTCAGGAGTCTCTGGTCGCTTGGCGATCCACATGGCAAGAAAGGAAATTGAATTCGGCGAAACTTTGGTCATTGAAAGCATCACGGGATCTGTATTTAAAGGGACCGTAATTTCAGAAGAAGACTACGGTCCATTTAAAGCAGTTATTCCCCAAGTGGAAGGAACAGCCCATATAACAGGAATGCATACGTTTTACATTGACCCCGAAGATCCAATGAAAAATGGTTTCATTCTTAGGTAGTATATTTTATTAATCGATTATTCCTCCTCCGTAGTCTCATCTTTGTTCCCTTTAAGAACTTTTGAAAACACAAAGGCCCCGATTTCCTTTACTGGTTCATAAAGAACCGATTCTTCCAATGTTTCACTTTTTACCAAGTTGACCGAAGAATTGGCACGTTCAAAAAATACCAATAAGGCACCAAGAATCACAGCAACCTTTAATGCCCCAAAAATGGCCCCAGCCAATTTGTTGAGCAGGCCCAACATGGCAAAATCGGCAATTTTGGTGAGGAATTTACCGGCCAAATGAACCACAAGGACAATAATGATGAAAGTAATGATAAAGGAGGTTATATTTATATATCTTTCGTTCCATTCCATATTTTGGGAGAGATAATCCCCGGCGATATATGAAAAATGAATGGCCCCGAAAAGTCCTGCTACCAGTGCTATAATAGAGGCAATCTCAACAAAGAGTCCATTTATAAGACCTTTGTAAAGCCCATAAATAAGCAAAAGACCTATAACAATATCCAGAATTCCCATATCAAAATGTTTGGTATAAATATAAAACATTGATTTGTACCTTTGAATTTGAAAGCAAATTATGTCAAGAGACCTACAATTAAAAGAACGCTGGGGGATATTGGTCGAAAAACTATCGGCCCAATTTGCCGATGGTGATGAGATGGAGTTGGATGCAATTATCTATTTGGTGGGTGTTCAAGAATTGGGACAGTATCAAAAAACATACGAAAAAGATGAAAAATTAAACCTAATGCATATTGCCATTTGTCGTTTGTTGGAGCCTTATGGTTACTATGAATTTGATTATTTTGATGAAGAGGGGTGGCCACATTATACAATAAAGGAAGAACTACCAGCTTTAAAAGCTGGTGAACAATCGGTACTAATGAAAGAGGCAATAGTGGGGTATTTTTTGGAAAAAGAGTATATTAATTGATCTTTCTGTCATTCCCTTGAAAATGGGAATTCATAAAAGAATCAATAAATTCCTGGTTTTCAGGGAATGTAATCAACACCTTTTGAAATGAATCCTTCAAAACCGTACTACGCCGTAATTTTTACGAATACAAGAACAGCTGAGGACAAAGGATATTCCGAAATGGCACAGCAAATGGAGGCTTTGGCAAGGGAACAATCCGGTTTTATGGATTTTGAAAGTGCAAGGGACAATATCGGTATTTCGGTAAGTTATTGGGAGACCTTACAGGATATCGCAAATTGGAAAGCCAATGCTGATCATTTATTCGCCCAACAAAAGGGAATATCCGATTGGTACAAATGGTACAAGGTTCGAATATGTTTGGTAGAAAGGGAATATGAGTTTATTAAGTAACTTTTTATTTGTGGTAAGGGGTAATGTTATTCACTTCCTGAAAATACATCCCAAAAAAATCGTTTTTCTTTCAGTTTTAATACTTACTTACTATTTCTGCTTACCCGATTACTTGTTCAATAGTCCAACCGCAACAGTAGTTGAAAGTAAGAATGGTGACCTATTGGGGGCCATGATTGCGGAGGATGGGCAGTGGCGATTTCCCGCCGTAGATAGTATTCCCATTAAATTTGAAACTTGTTTGTTGCAATTTGAGGATGCACACTTTTACATGCATCCAGGATTTAATCCTGTTTCAATGGTCAAGGCGATTGGGATTAATATTAAAGCAGGTAAGCCGGTACGGGGAGGAAGCACCATAACCCAACAAGTAATTCGGTTATCACGAAAGGGCAGAAAGCGCTCGTATTGGGAAAAAGCTATTGAGCTCGTTTTGGCTACAAGACTTGAATTGCGCTTTTCAAAAAAAGAAATTTTAAAGCTTTATACGAGCCACGCTCCTTTTGGAGGAAATGTAGTAGGTCTTGATGTGGCCTCATGGCGCTATTTTGGATTGCAACCGTATCAATTATCATGGGCTGAATCGGCTACATTGGCGGTATTGCCAAATGCACCAAGTTTAATTTATCCAGGGAAAAACCAGGAGAAATTGCTTCAAAAAAGGAATCGATTGTTGCACAAATTGTTTCAAAGGGACATTTTGGACAGTACAACCTATGAACTGGCACTTTTAGAACCTTTACCGGTAAAACCTTATCAGTTACCCAGAATAACCCCTCATCTGGTACAGTATTTGGCCAAGACGCTTAAAGGAAAAAGAATCACAACCACTATTGATGGGAATCTGCAGTCCAATGTAAATACCATCTTGGAAAAACACTATCAGAATCTCAAGCAAAACCAAGTACATAATGCAGCCGTATTGGTTCTGGATGTAGCAACACGACAGGTTTTGGCATATACTGGCAATACCCGAACGGAAAAAGTCCATCAAAAAGATGTAGACATGATACAGGCCAATCGTAGTACGGGAAGTATCTTAAAACCACTACTTTATGCAGCTATGTTAGATTCGGGAGAATTACTTCCTGACATGTTGGTGCCCGATGTACCTACCCAAATCGCGGGATATACACCCGAGAATTTCAGTGAGGAATACGGTGGGGCTGTCGAGGCCAAAAAGGCATTGGCACAATCCCTTAATATTCCGGCCGTTCGTTTGTTACAAAAATATGGGTTGAAAAAATTTCGGGACCAATTAAATGCCTTCAAGCTTAAGGGTATCAATAAACCAGCGGAACATTATGGTCTTACATTGATTCTTGGGGGAGCAGAAAGTAGCCTATGGGACCTCTGCAAAACCTATGCTTCATTGGCGTCTACAATCAATCATTTTAACTCAACTTCCAGCGAATATTTTGAGCAGGAATTGGTAAATCCTACCTTGATAAAAAACCAAGAAGTCAGTTTTGGCAATAAATCGCCCTCTAAAACCATATTGGATGCGGGCAGTATCTATCTAACATTTGAAGCAATGAAAGAGGTGAATCGTCCGGAGGGTAATGAATCTTGGGAATTCTTTGATAGCAGTAAACAAATCGCATGGAAAACAGGTACGAGTTTTGGCAATAAGGATGCTTGGGCCATAGGAATAACAAAAGATCGTGTTGTCGGGGTATGGGTAGGGAATGCCGACGGGGAAGGTAGGCCGAATGTGACTGGGGTTAGGAGTGCGGCACCCATCCTTTTTGATGTTTTTGATGTGCTTCCTAGATCGGAATGGTTTACAAAACCCCTGGATGAATTTGTGGATATTACCGTATGTGCAAACAGCGGCTATTTGGCAACGACGCTCTGTCCATCAAATACCATATCCATTCCTAACAAGAACAATTATGTCAAGGCCTGTGATTATCATCGATCGATTGTTTTGGATAAACAGAAACGTTTCAGGGTCAATTCCTCCTGTGCAGATTTATCACAGACCGTTCAGGAGCCGTGGTTTATACTTCCACCTTTAATGCAATTTTACTATAAAAAAAGTCACCCTACATATAAAACCCTACCCCCTCTAAGGGATGGTTGTAAGAACAATTCGGAATATTCCATGGATTTTATTTATCCCAAAAATGGAAATCGCATAAGTTTAACCAAGAATTTTGAGGGTAAAACAAATGAATTGGTGCTAAAATTGGCACACACAAAACCTGAAACCACGGTCTATTGGTATTTAGATGAGAAGTTTATTGATGAAACCTCTAATTTTCATGAATTAGGGATTGTAACCACCATCGGAAAACATAAATTAACAGCTGTAGATGCCCTTGGTAATGAAGCGATAATTACCATTCTAGTTGAATAAAACTTAGTTTTGTTTTAGTAGGTTTATACATTATCTTTAATTCCTTATCCCAATAAGTATGTCAAAACAATATATAATTTCCCTTGATCAGGGAACTACAAGCTCAAGGGCCTTGTTGGTTGATCAAGATGGCACTATAGTGAATATGGTGCAACAAGAATTCAAACAGATTTTTCCAAAGTCGGGTTGGGTCGAGCACGACCCCATGGAGATTTTGGAATCGCAAATGCATGTAATGCACGAACTGGTCAAAATAGAAAGTATTGACCCCTCTGATATCAAGGCAATCGGGATTACCAACCAGCGTGAAACTACCATGGTTTGGGATAAGAACACGGGGGAGCCTGTTTATAATGCCATCGTTTGGCAAGATAAGCGCACGGCAGATATCTGCGAAGGTCTAAAAAGTAAAGGCCTGGTAGACCATGTAAAAATGACCACCGGCCTGGTAATCGATTCCTATTTTTCGGGAACCAAGGTAAAATGGATATTGGACAATGTTGAAGGTGCTCGGGGAAAAGCTGAAAATGGTGATTTATTAATGGGGACGGTAGATACTTGGTTAGTCTGGAATATGACAAATAGAACCAATCATGTTACCGATTACACCAACGCTTCACGTACTATGATCTATGATATTGTGAAGCTTTCTTGGGATGATAGATTGTTGAAGGAATTGGGTATTCCCAAAAATATGTTGCCGGAGGTCAAACCTTCCGCCCATCATTTTGGGGATTACGAATTAAACGGAGTTAGCATCCCTATTGCGGGAATTGCGGGTGACCAACAGGCTGCACTTTTTGGCCAAGGTTGTTTTGAAAAAGGGACGGCAAAGAATACCTATGGTACAGGTTGTTTTATGTTGATGAACACCGGTGAAAGTCCGCAGTTTTCAAACAATGGTCTTTTGACCACAATCGCCTACGGTTTAAATGGAAAAGTAAATTATGCTTTTGAAGGAAGCATTTTTATCGCAGGAGCAGCCATTCAGTGGTTACGGGACGGACTCGAACTCATAAAAGATGCCAAAGAGACAGAGGCCTTGGCAAATTCTGTTGAAGGTAATAGTTCTGTTTATGTTGTTCCTGCCTTTGCAGGTTTGGGAGCACCCTATTGGGACATGTATGCTCGAGGGGCCATTTTTGGATTGACACGTGATACCGGAAAGGCCCATTTGGCCAAGGCTACCTTAGAGTCGTTGGCCTACCAAACTAAGGATATTCTCAACGCTATGGAAGAAGATTCCGGTGTTGAACTTCAGAACCTCAAAGTAGACGGTGGGGCATGTGCAAACAATTATTTAATGCAGTTTCAAGCTGACATTTTGGGTACCGAGGTACATCGACCCAAGGTAATAGAGTCAACAGCCATGGGAGCCGCATATTTGGCGGGCATCCAAGTAGGTATTTGGACGCAAAAAAATATTGACCAAAATAGACCTATGGATCGCGTTTTTAAGCCTACTTTTGATGGCGATAAAAGAACACGTTTGTATAATACTTGGCAAAAGGCAATTGATCGAACCAAAGGTTGGGAAGAGAATTAATACCCAAATTAAATCATCAAAAACATGAGGGAGAATATCAGATTTTCTAATCTAGATAGAGCAAAAACAATTCAAGAGCTATCTAAGGATTCGTATGATCTTGTTGTTATCGGCGGTGGTATAACAGGTGGTGGTATTGCTTTGGATGCTGCTTCAAGAGGGTTGAAGGTTG